>DASTHR010000504.1:0-3660 GCA_035718105.1 Burkholderiales bacterium | reverse complement strand
CACCTGCTCGAACAGCGGCAGCCCCACCGTCTCGTTGAGCTTCTTGATCTGGATCGAGACCGTGGGCTGGGCCATGTACAACTCCTCGGCGGCGCGGGTGAAGCTCCCGAGCCGGGCGATGGCATCAAAAACCGCGAGTTGGGGGAAGGTGCCGTGCTTGAGATAGCGGCGAAGCTTGGTGTCGGGCATTCATGGCCTCCAGGGGGCGCTTTTAGCACGGCGCGCGGCGGTGCCGCAATTCGAACTATTGCGTAATGCAATGGAAATCATCGAGAAGCATCAATGCCCAAGGCGTCGACTCGGATATTATGGCGATCTGTTGAGGGGAGTAGCTTCCACGGCGGCGTCGTCATCACGGGAATTCCCCGGCGCCGTCGGCGACTTCCGGTCGCGAGCGAGACCTCGGCGCCCGGCCCGGCCTTCGCCGGCCGGGCCGGACCCATACTGACCGGAGGCGTTGCTACATGGAGTTGTTCTCTGCGGAGTTCTTCTCGGCGCTCGCCGCCATCATCCTGATCGACCTGGTTCTCGCGGGAGACAACGCGATCGTGATCGCGCTGGCCGCCCGCAATCTCCCGCCGGAGCTGCAGAAGCGGGCAATTGTCTGGGGCACGGTGGGCGCGGTGGTGGTCCGAAGCGCCATGACCGTGATCGTGGTCTGGTTGCTCAAGGTTCCCGGCCTGATGCTGGCGGGCGGTCTGCTGCTGGTCTGGATTGCCTGGCGCCTGCTGGTGCCCCGCGAGGAAACGGAGGGCGCCCATGGGGCCGCGGCCACCAGCTTCTGGGGCGCGATGCGCACCATCGTCATCGCGGATGCGGTGATGGGCCTCGACAACGTGCTCGCGGTGGCCGGAGCGGCCCACGGCAGCTTCCTGCTGGTGGTTCTGGGTCTGCTCATCAGCATTCCGATCGTGGTCTGGGGCAGCCGCCTCATCCTGGGCTTCGTCAACCGCTACCCGGTGATCATCTATCTGGGAGCCGGGGTTCTCGCCTGGACCGCCGCCAAGATGGTCGCGGGCGAGCCCGTGGTGAAGGAATACTTTGCCGGGCGACCGGAACTGGAGTGGGCGTTGTACCTGCTGTTTGTCGGCGGTGTCCTCGGCCTTGGACGCTGGTCGAATCGTCGGGTCACAGCCGGGAAGGAGGGCGGGGGCGAGTCCGCGGAGTCTCGCCCCGTTCCGGCCGGTAGCGCCGGGCCTTCGCTCTGATCCCGCATGGGCAGAGACGGGCCGCAAGACGTTGCGGACGGCGATGCGTCGGCAGGCATTCAGGCGCCAGGCGGGCACGGTCACACACGCCGAACAGGGCGGTGCTACCTGCGCTTCGGCGCTCTGCGCCGGGGAAAGCAGGAATATCGGCTGAGCCTTGCCCGCTTCAGGTCCCCGGAACCGGCAGAATGCTGAACTGCAGGGTTTCCAGGTCCCCGAGAACGTAGGTGGCGGGGGCGGCGAGTCCCGCCACGGTCCCGGGATTCACCAGCGGCGTCTCGCCGCCCTTGACGTTGCGCACATGGCGGATCTCGGCCTTGTGGCTGTGGCCACAGCAGACCAGGTCCCATTCGCCGGTGGAGGCCATGGCCTCGCCGTAATCGGGGAAATGCACCAGGAACACCCGGCGCGACGACAGGGTCAGGCGCGCGTCCTGGCCGTGGTAATGGATGACGCTGCCCTCGGCGCAGGAAAGTCTTGCCATCGCCACGGTGTCGCCGACGTTGTTGCCGTGGATGACGTGGACGGGCAGGCCGAGCCGCTGCAGGCCGCGCAGGGTGTTGGGGCCGATGACGTCGCCGCAATGGAGCACCGCCGCGGCGCCGGCTGCGCTCGCGGCCTCCACCGCCGCGGCCAGCATGGGGCCGCGGTCGTGGCTGTCGGAGACGATGCAGACTTTCACTTCAGTGGTCCGTCTTCATTCGTCAGTTCAGGGAGCCTTGATACTGGCTACTTACCACTGACGACTGGCTACGCATCAGAACATCGGCTTCTTCTTCGCCGACTTGAAGCGCTTCACGCCGTCCAGGATCTCGGCCTTGGCTTCCTCCGGGCCGACCCATCCATCCAGCTTCACCCACTTGCCCCGCTCCAGGTCCTTGTAGTGTTCGAAGAAGTGGGCGATCTGCGCCAGCGCCACCTCGGGCAGGTCGCGGGGCGACTCCACGTCGCGGTAGAGGCCGCACAGCTTGTCGATCGGCACCGCCAGCACCTTGGTGTCGCCCCCGGCCTCGTCCTGCATCTTGAGCATGCCCACCGGCCGGCAGCGCACCACCACGCCGGTGATCAGGGGCACCGGCGATATCACCAGCACGTCCACCGGATCGCCGTCGTCCGACAAGGTGTGGGGCACATAGCCGTAGTTGCAGGGATAGAACATGGCGGTGGACATGAAGCGGTCCACGAACATGGCGCCGGTCTCCTTGTCCACCTCGTACTTGATGGGGGCGGCGTTCATCGGAATCTCGATGATCACGTTGAAGTCGTTGGGCAGGTCGTTGCCCGAGCTGACGCGGTCCAGATTCATGGATGCTCCCGGATTGGAAAGCGCCTATTATAGCCGGGACCCCGGCGCCAACTCCCGCTGCATGAGAATGCTCGGCACCCTCCTGATCGGCCTCGCCCTCGGCTACGGGGCGCTTGCGGGCCTGCTCTACCTTACCCAGGAGCGGATGGTGTTCTACCCGGAAATCGGTGGCCGCGCGCTCGACGCCGACCCCGGCAACCTGGGCCTTCCCTTCGAGGACGTGAACCTTGACACCAGTGACGGCGAGCGGTTGCATGGCTGGTATGTCCCCGCGCCCGACCCCCGCGGGGCGGTGATCTTCTGCCACGGCAACGCAGGCAACATCGCCCACCGGCTCGACTACCTGCTCATGTTCCGCCGCATGGGCTACTCGGTGCTGATCTTCGATTACCGGGGCTACGGCCGCAGCACGGGCAGGCCGACGGAGCAGGGCACCTATCTTGACGCCGAGGCGGCCTGGCGCCACCTGACCGAGGCGCGCGGGTTTGCCCCGCGCCGGATCGTGGTGACCGGCGAATCCCTGGGAGGCGCCGTGGCGGCCCGGCTTGCCGCGGACCGCGCGCCGGGGGCCCTGGTGCTGGCGTCCACCTTCACCTCGGTGCCGGACATGGGGGCTGCGGTGTACCCGTGGCTGCCGGTGAGGCTGCTCGCACGCCTGCGCTACGACGCGCGCGACAGCGTGGCCCGGGTGCAGGCGCCGGTGTTCGTGGCCCACAGCCCGGATGACGAGATCGTGCCCTTCGCGCAGGGCAGGGCGCTTTATGAAGCGGCCCGCGGCCCGAAGCAGTTCCTGGAACTCGCCGGGGGCCACAATGAGGGATTCATTTTCATGCGCGAGGCCTGGGTGCGGGCGCTGTCCCGGTATCTGGACGAGAGTCTCGGGGAGCCCTCCGTCTCGGCACGGTGAGACGCGTTCCCGGCATGGCGAATTTGCGTTAAATTGGGGCCGGCAGGCCTGCTTGCAAGACAAGGGAGAGCGCAGATTCTTTACCACCTCACCGTAAATTTCGGTCCGGGCAAGGACTACGAATACCGGGTGCACGAGTCCGAAATCGCCGGCGTGCCCCGCGACGAATCCGAGCAGTGGATGGAGCAGGAGTACGTCAACCTCGGGTGCGAGCCCGCCAACCCGGTGGGCAAGGTGCT
>DASTHR010000503.1:0-6550 GCA_035718105.1 Burkholderiales bacterium | reverse complement strand
CGGACTGGGGCCTGAACGGGCCGTTGCGCACCGCGCTGCCGGAGCGCGGCTACGCCACGCTCTCGATCCAGATGCCGGTGCTGGCGGCGGATGCCAAGGCCGACGATTACCTGCCGCTGTTCCCGGAATCCGCGGAGCGCATCGGCGCCGCCGCGGCCTGGCTCAAGGCGCGGGGTTATGATCGGGTCGCGCTGGTTAGCCACAGCATGGGAGCGCGCATGGCGAACTATTACCTGACCCATACCGGCGCTCCCGGCGTCCAGGCCTGGGTCGCCATCGGCATCACCGCCCCTTTCGAAAAACCCAATGAGATCCCGGTGCCCACGCTCGATATCCACGGCGACGGCGACTTTCCCCAAGTGCTGAAGCAGACCGCGGAGCGGGCGTTCTACCTGCGCCGGGTGAAGGGCAGCGCCCAGGTGGTGGTGGCGGGCGCCGACCACTACTTCAACGGCAAGGAACTGGACCTGGCCCGCTTCATCGCCAACTTCCTGGACAAGGCGCTACCGAAATAGCGCCTCAGAACTTGTTGGCGCGCAGCACCTCGACGTCCGCGACGTAGAGCACCATCGCGTAATTCTCGAAGTAGCCCGTCTGCAGGCGCGTGGAGATGGCCCGCGCCGCCTGCTCGTCGCACACCACTTCCATCCGGATGTTGCCGGAGGCGGGCCAGGTCGCCTCGCGCCGGCCGCGGGCGCCGCTGCCCCGGGCATCGCTCACGGTGTAGCCGTGGGCGCCGAGGCCCATCACCTCGTCGGCCACGCTTTCCTCCAGCCCGGCCTCGCACACGATGATCACCAGCTTGCGCCGTGTCGCGTCCATTTCAGCCTCCGAGGCGGTGCATCTGCTGCGCCAGCCAATGATAGATCGGGATGCCGGCGAAGATATTGAAGGGGAACGTCACCCCCAGCGCCGCGCCGATGGACAGCGCCGGGTTCGCCTCCGGCACCGCGAGGCGCATCGCCGCCGGCGCCGCGATGTAGGAGGCGCTGGCCGCCAGCACCGCCAGCAGCGTGGTGCCGCCCACCGAGAGCCCGAGGGCGGCGCCGAGTGCCGCGCCCAGCAGCGCCCCGAGAACCGGCATTCCCAGCGCGAAGCCAAGGAGGAACGGCCCGAAGCGGCGCACCTCGGGCAGCCGCGCGGCCACCACCACGCCCAACTCCAGCAGGAACAGCGCCAGCACGCCCTTGAACAGGTCGAAAAAGAACCGGTCGAGGGGCTGTATCCCCCCGGGCCCGGCGCTCCAGCCGATCACCAGTCCGCCCGCCAGCAGCAGCACGCTGCGCCCCGCCACCACCTCCCGCAGCAGCCGGCCCCACGGCGCCGACCCGCCGCCCCTCGCCAGCAGCACCCCGGCGACGATGGCGGGAGCCTCCATCAGCGCGAGGAACACCGTGAGGTAGCCCTCGTGGGCGACGCCCTGGCGCGCGAGCCAGGAGGACCCCACGGCGAAGGTCACCACGCTCACCGAGCCGTAGTGGGCGGCGATGGAGGCGGCGTCGGCCCGGGGCAGGCGTCCCAACCGGAGCAGCACGAGGAAGGCAATCGCCGCGATGATCACCCCAAGGGCCATCACCGCCAGGGACGGCAGCACCAGGGAGGCCAGGTCGTGCTTCGCCAGCTCCACCCCGCCCTTGGGGCCGATGGCGAGCAGCAGGTAAACGCTGAGCGCCTCGTACACCGCCGCCGGCAGCTTGAGGTCGGAGCGGCCGATGCCGGCGATGACGCCCAGGAGGAAGAACAGCACGACGGGCTCGAACATGCGGGTCTGCGCCTGCGCCCTCAGCCGGCGCCCTTCCTGCCCCGGCTCAGCCAGCGGATCAGCCCGCCGATCCCGCCCAGCAGGAAACCCAGCGGTCCGGTGATGAACAGGCCCAGCAGCGGACCCTGGTTGGCTTCCGGCGCGAACAGCATCGGGCCGAAGAACCCCCCGCAGAAGCCGATGGCGCCGAGGACGATGGCGCCCAGCATGACGTGGGTGACCAGTCCGGTCTCCACGCTCCCCAGCAGCCTCCAGACATACCAGCCGGCCGCCGCGGCGCTGGCCAGGGCGATCAGCCCGGGCAGCGGGCTGCCTTCGCCGAAGGGCACCAGCGACATCGGCAGCCAGAAAACGAAGTAGTAGGTGGCGGGCACCACCAGCAGCAGCGCCACAATGCGCAGCAGCGTCCTCATGCGCTCCCGCTCCTGAAGCGCCGGCCCTGTCTCGCCCGGAAGCGTGCGCTCACTTGCGCTCGGATACCAGGCCGCTCGGGCGGCCCCGGTCCGCCCTCACGAGGGCTCATAGGCGACCAGCACCACCGCGGCCGCCTGCTCCCGCAAAGGCACCAGGGCCTGGTAGGCGGGCGAGGCATGCCAGCCCGCCAGCGCCGCGGCGCCGGGAAAGCGGATCACCACCGTGTCGGCGTGGGCGTGCTCGCCGCTCAGCACCGCCGTCCTCCGGCCGCGAAACACCAACTCCGCGCCCCAGGGCGCCAGGGTGGCGGGGACCCGGCTCCGGTACTCGGCCCACTTCGCCGGGTCCTTCACCGTGATGTGGCCGATGAGGTAGGCGGGTTGCCCGGGCATGGCCGGCGTTTCGCCTCAGCGCCCCTTCAACTTGTGCATGGCCGCGTCGATGCGGTCGAGCTCCGCCTGCACCTGCGCCCGGCTGCGCTCGTACACGATCTCCCGGCCCATCACGCTGCCGGCGTAGGCCAGGCCGTTGCGCGTCGGCGTCAGGTCGCAGCGCACATTGTTGATGCCCTGGCCCAGCACCACCTGGATGCGCTCGGCGCGCTTGTTCAGCACCGCCACCTCCAGGTACTGGCCGGTCTCCGTCACCTTCACCCTGATTCTCTCTTCGTTCATCGGATTGGCGCGATGTGTTTGAACCCCGCTCCCCGGGGCCGGGGGTCCCTCATTCGACCAGCACTTTCCCGGCGAGGATAGCATGCAGGAACTCGCGCCCGTTGCCCGGCTTGAGGTAGTGCCGGTAGGCCTGGGCCCCGAACCGCACCGGGTCGAGCATGTAGATGGTCGCGCTCATCTGCCAATCCCCCTCGAATCCCTGCCCCGGAACCTGCGCCAGGGCCAAATCGCGCTCCGCCGGCGACATGGTCGCGAACATCGCCACATAGGCGATGTACTCCTTTGCCTGGAGGGACGGCTCGCGGACCTTGAAGTTGCACGCGCCCACGGCATGTGCCACCTCGTGGGTCACCAGGCTGCGGTACATGCGGGCATCGGCCGGAAGATTGAGCCAGGTCTTGAGCCGGGCGAACTCCGCGAAGGTCAGAACCAACACCCGGCGCTCGGCGTGCAGATAGCAGCCGGCCGCGGAAGTCCCTGCCGCCGCGGGCAGTTTCTCCACGACGTGGATCACCACGCTCTCCGGGACATCAAACCCCTGGGCCGCGAGAAAGCCGATGGCGTCGGCCGCGCCCTGGCAGGCCAGCGCCGCGGCGGCGGGTTCCGATGCCCGGACCGAGACCGTACGGACCTCGCATGGCACTTCCCTCGCGGGCGCGTCATCCGCGCCGGCCGGATCCGCGGCCGTCCCGACGCCACCGGCGGCGGCGAGGACGCAGGCCAGCAGCGCGGCCAGGCGGAACCTGTTGCCGCGTTCCCTAAGCATTGCCACAAGCATGGAATCGTCCGGGGCCGCCGCCGGCGCGGTCCCGGCTGCGAGCCCTGAAGGAAAGGGCGGGGCGGCCGCGGATCGCGCCGGGGTGCTGGAAAGCCGCGGCGGACCCATTGTCGTGCGGTTCGCGTTGATCATGGAGGGGTGCAGCGCCCCGGGTTAGCCTGGCGTTGATTATCGCATCAGCTTTTTTCCCCTGTGCAACGGAGGGTTGAACATGGCGGCCGCCCGCGATCTCGCCGGCGGCACCCGTACTCACCCATGGGCGGGCGTGCCCCCGACGGTGTCCCGGCCGAGCGCGCGGCAGATGGCGTCCACGTGCCGGTGGTCGGTGCCGCAGCAGCCGCCCACCACCGCCAGGCCCGGCAGCAGCCCCTGGAGGGCGCGGTAGCGCATTCCCAGGTCCTCGGGATTGCCGGCGTCGAGGTCGGTGCTCCGGTCCAGCTCGGCGTGGCTGCGGGTCGAGGCGTTGGCCCGCAGTCCGCGGATGCGCCCCACCCAGGCGCCCCCGTCCCGCAGCGCGTCCTCGAAGTGCACGGGGTGGGCGCAATTGATCATGTAGTAGGCGGGGTAGCCGCCGGTCTCGGCGTCGGTGCGGGTGACCGCCTCGGCGAGCGTGCTGCCGCAGGGCAGCCGGCCATCGGTCTCCAGGGTGAAGGAGATCGCCACGGGCATGCCGCAGTCCGCGGCGGCCCGCACGATACCGATGGCTTCCTCCACGTAATTGAGGGTGAACGCCGCGACCATGTCCGCCTCCGTCGCCGCGAAGGTCCGCACCTGCGGCGCGTGGTACTCGCGCGCCTCGGCCGAACTCATCCGCAGCCCGGGGCTGTAGCCGTCGCCCCGGGGCCCGAGGCAGCCGCTCACGACGATCCGGGTCGCGGGGGTCTCGTGGGCGGCGCGGATTTCCGTGAGCAGCGCGATGGCCCGGCGGTTGACCTCCGCCAGCGCCGCCGCGTCATAGCCGAGCCGGGCGCCCCAGTCGGGGTTGGCGCGCCAGGTGACGCTTTCCAGCACCACACCCACGCCATGGGCGCGCGCCATCCGGACATAGCGCGTGAAATAGCGGCGCAGGGTCTCCCTGCCCGCCGCGTCGCGCAACAGGGTGAAGGCCGCGAAGTGCGGCAGCTCGATCCCGTCGTGGTAGATCAGGGTGGTCTCCAGCCCGCCGTCGGTCAGGAACAGTTCGTCCTCGAGCTGAGGCAGTTGATTACGGTACTTGCCCATCATGGTCTCTCCTCTGCTGGCGCCTTGGCGGAACGCTTCCCGCCTCGGCTATAGTGATGGGCGAAACCTTAAGGCCGGGGCGCGTTCCCGGCTAAGTCCATTTGGGCAACAAACCGGACGATTCGGCCATGAGCGAAGCCCCTGCGCCGCCCACCGTCGCCATCCTCGCGTTTCCCGAAACCAGCGCCTCGGTGGTCTACGGCATGTACGACCTGTTCATGTCCGCCGGCCGCGACTGGGGACTGGTGGTGGACGGGAAGCCCGGTCCGGCGCTGATGCGCCCGCGGGTGGTGTCCACCCGCCCGGGAGTCATCACCGCCGCCAACGGCGTCCGGATCACGCCCGAGGCGACCACGGGCCAGTGCGCGGCCCCGGAGATCGTGTGCGTGCCCGAACTCACCGTTCCGCCGGGCCAACCCCTGGATGGGCGCTTCGACGCCGAGATCGCCTGGCTCAAGCGGTGCCACGCCGCCGGCTCCACCGTTGCCACCGCCTGCTCCGGCGCCATGCTGCTGGCGGAGGCCGGCCTGCTGGACGGCCGGGAGGCCACCACCCATTGGGCCTGGTGCGACGTGCTGCGCCGGCGCTATCCGGCGGTGACAGTGCGGGAGAAGCAGGCGCTGGTGGTGTCCGGCGAAGGGCACCGCCTGGTCATGGCAGGCGGCGGCACGTCGTGGCTGGACCTTGCGCTCTATCTCATCGGACGCTTCGCCGGCATTGACGCCGCGATGCAGGTGGCGCGCGTCAACCTCATCGACTGGCACGCCATCGGGCAGCAGCCGTTCGCGCGGCTGGCGCGTTCGCGGCAGGCGGAGGACGCGGTGATCGCGCGCTGCCAGGTGTGGATCGCCGAGCACTACCGGGAGCGCGCGCCGGTTTCGGCCATGGCGCGCCTGAGCGGCCTCCCCGAGCGCTCCTTCAAGCGGCGCTTCGAACAGGCCACCGGAATGTCGCCGCTGGAATACGTGCATGCCCTGCGGCTGGAGGAGGCGAAGCAGATGCTGGAGTCCGGCGACGCGCCCATCGAGGCCATCGCCGAGGAGGTGGGCTACGAGGACGCGGGATTCTTCAGCCGGCTGTTCCGGCGCCAGGTGAACCTGACCCCGGCGCAGTACCGCAGGCGCTTCCGCTCGATGCGCAAAGCGCTGCAGCGGGTGAATTAGGACGGGAACCGCGGCCAACTGGAACCCGACGCAGCGGAGCGTCCACCGGTTTCAGCACCATTGCCTTTCGCAGGGAATGCCGTCCCGGTTTCCGTCGATCTTCACTCCCGGGCAGTTGTAAAGATAGAACATCGCCTCCGCGCAGGAGGTCATCTGAGAACAATAGACTTTGCCCTCGCATTGAAACCGGGGCGCGTCCTTGACCTCTTGCGCCGCGGGCTCCGGCGCCGGCGGATGAAAGATCTCCGTCGTTCCCGAGTCCCGGGTCTGCCAGCCGTAGAATCCAAGCCCCGCCAGGAGCGCGATAGGGGCGAGCCGGCGCAGGAGTCCCGGCCCTTCGCTCGAAGCACGCGCCGGGAGCGGGCCGACGAACACGACATTCGCCGCGCGGTTGCCGTTCCTGCCGTCCGCTTCGAGTTCGTAGGTCACCAATTCGTCGCCACAGGGGCGGCCCTGGCCCCGTTTGAACGCGCTGATGTGCAGGAAAACCCGCGATCCGCCGCCGTTCGGGGTGATGAAGCCATATCCCCGGTCGTCG
>DASTHR010000502.1:0-7628 GCA_035718105.1 Burkholderiales bacterium | reverse complement strand
GAGCTCCTGCAAGCAGGAGGCGCCCCCGGCCAAGCCGGCCGCGGCGCCCGCCGCTGCCCCTGCCGCAGCTCCCGCCGCCGCGCCGGCCGCGGGCGGCGTGGACGTGCACCTGAAGCCCGGCGAGCTGGATACCTACTACGGCTTGTGGAGCGGCGGCCACTCCGGCGAAGTCCGGGTGCTGGGCATGCCCTCCGGTCGCGAGATCAAGCGCATCCCGGTGTTCAACGCCCCCGACGCCATGTCCGGCTGGGGCATCACCAACGAGTCGAAGAAAATCCTCGGCACCAATCCGGACGGCTCGCTGCGCTACACCACCGGCGATACGCACCACGTGCACGCCTCCTACAAGGATGGCACCTACGACGGCAAATACGCCTGGGTGAACGACAAGCTGCACGGGCGGCTGGCCCGCATCCGCCTCGACACCTTCGAGTGCGACAAGATCACCGAGGTACCCAACATCCAGGGCTTCCACGGCATCTTCCCCGACAAGCGCGACCCGGTGGACGCCAAGATCAACTACACCACCCGCGTGTTCCTGGGCAGCGAGTTCCACATCCCGCACCCCAACGACGGCAAGGGGATGGATGACACCAAGGCCTATGGCTGCCTGTTCACCTGTGTGGACGCCGAGACCATGGAGGTCCGCTGGCAGGTGAAGATCGACGGCAACATGGACCTCTGCGCCTCTTCCTTCGACGGCAAGCTCGCGGCCTGTAACCAGTACAACACCGAGGGCGGCGCCAAGTACCCCGACATGATGTCCGCCGAGCGCGACGCCTGCGTGTTCTTCAACATCGAGCGCATCGAGGCCGCGGTCAAGGCCGGCAAGGGCAAGACCATCGGCAGCTCCAAGGTGCCGGTGGTGGACGGCACCAAGGCCGGCAACGCGGATCCGAAGACCGCGCTGGTGTGTTACGTGCCGGTGCCCAAGAATCCCCACGGCGTGAACGCCAGCCCGGACGGCAAGTATTTCATCTGCTCCGGCAAGCTTTCCCCCACCGCCAGCGTCATCGACCTCGCCCTGGTGCACAAGTGGTTCGCCGGCGAGCTGAAGGACCCGCGGGAGGCGGTGGTGGCGGAGCCGGAGATCGGCCTCGGCCCGCTGCACACCGCTTTTGACGGCCGCGGCAACGCCTTCACCACCCTGTTCCTGGACAGCCAGGTGGTGAAGTGGAATGTGGACGCCGCCATCAAGCACGCCAAGGGCGACAAGACCGTGAAGTACGTGGTGGACCGCCTCGACGTGCACTACCAGCCGGGCCACCTCAACGCCTCCATGTCGGAGACCAAGGACGCGGACGGCAAGGTCCTGTGCGTGGGCTGCAAGTTCTCCAAGGACCGCTTCCTGCCCGTCGGACCCGTGCACCCGGAGAACGAGCAGATCATCGACATCACCGGCGAGAAGATGAAGTTGCTGGCGGACCACCCGGTGCACCCGGAGCCCCACGACTTCATCATCTTCAAGCGCGACATCATCAAGGCGAAGAAGATCTACGACATCAACGAGCACCCGCAGGCGGTGAAGAAGATCGAGGAGTCGCGGATCGAGCGCAAGGGCAACAAGGTCACCGTTTTCCTGTGCTCCTTCGCGCCCGCCTACTCCATGACCGAGTTCAAGGTGAAGAAGGGCGACGAGGTCACCATCGTCCTCACCAACATCGACAAGGTGGAGGATCTGACCCACGGTTTCGCGATCCCGAAGTACAACGTGAACTTCATCGTGAACCCGCAGGAGACCAAGTCGGTGACCTTCAAGGCCGACAAGCCCGGTGTGTACTGGTGCTACTGCACCCACTTCTGCCACGCCCTGCACCTGGAGATGCGCTCGCGCATGCTTGTTGAAGCCTGATCGGCCGGGATGGCAAGCGGAGTCCGGGGGAGACCAGGTCTCCCCCGTTTTCTTGACACTCTTGCAGCGTGAGGTCGCGGCGATGCCGCTTGATGCGCCTCAAGGCGGCCGCCACGCCCCGGGACTAGCATTCACGCTCCGATGCAGAGGTTCCGACCCGTGAGATTCCCGTCAATGATCGCCTGGCTTGCGGCGTTGGTGTTGCTGCTGGCGCCGGGCGCGGTTCGCTCCCAGTCCTACGAGGCGCCTCTGCCGCCGCAGATTTCGACCGACCCGGACCTGTGCGCCCATGTGCCCTGCGGGGAGGTGATCGACGCGGACCGCTTCTCTCCGCGCAAGGGGCGTCCGGCCTATGTCGAGGCCTACCGCGGGGAGGGCGGGCAGAAGAAGCTGGTGGGGTACGTGTTCCTGTCCACCGACATCGTGGACATCCCCGCCTACTCGGGCAAGCCGGTGGTGACCCTGATCGGCATGGACACCGCGGGGAAAATCGTCCGCTCGAAGATACTGCGCCACAGCGAGCCCATCCTTCTGCTGGGTATCCCGGAGGCCGAACTCACCAAGTTCATCAAGCAGTACGAGGGCAAGTTCGTCGCCGACCGGATCGAGATCGGCAGGGCGCGCGAGGGCTACATCGGCCTCGACGCCATCACCGGCGCCACGGTGACTGTGATTGCCCAGAACCAAGTGATGCTGCGCTCGGGCATGGCGGTGGCCAAGCAGGTGGGTATCATCCAGCCCAGGCCACTGCCCCAGGCAACGTTCACGCCGCAGGACGCGAAGCTGGACTGGGCGGCGCTGGAGCAGGACGGCAGCGTGCAGCGGCTCACGGTGAAACCGGAAGAGGTGGGGCTGCCGCGGGGGCCCCAGCCCTACGTGGACCTGTGGTTCGGCTACCTCAACGCCCCGGCGGTGGGGCGCAGCATCCTGGGGCCCGCGGGCTACGAGAGCCTGATGTCCCGGCTCAAGCCCGGGGAGCACGCCATCTTCATCATCAATGACGGCAGCGAGTCCTTCAAGGGCTCGGGCTTCGTGCGGGGCGGCATCTTCGACCGGGTGCAGGTGTCCCAGGGCATGGAGACCTTCACCTTCCGCGACCAGGACTATCTCAACCTCTACGGCATCGAGGCCGCGGGCGCGCCGGCGTTCCGCGAGTCCGCCATCTTCATCGTGCGCGGCGGCGACGCCTTCAGCGCCGCCTATCCCTGGAGCCTGGTGTTCCTGGGCAACAGGTTGGACAAGACCACCGGCTCCCGCAGCTTCGTGAGCTTCGACAAGGAGTACTGGCTGGACGGGCGCCACCTGGAGGGCGGGCGGCCGAAGGTGGAGCGGCCCGAGGCCACCTGGGTGCGCATCTGGCGCGAGAAGACCGTGGAGATCGGCATCTTCGTCGTGTTCCTCGCGCTGGTGGCGGCCGCCTACGCCAACCGCAACATTCTGGCGGCCAGGGCCAACCGCGGCGACAAGCGCTGGACCGACTGGCCCAAGTACGCGGCCTGGTTGGTGAGCATTTTCTTCGTCGGCTTCTACGCCCTGGCCCAGCCCTCCATTACCCAGGTGCTCACCTGGTTCCACGCCCTGCTGTTCCATTGGAAGTGGGAGCTGTTCCTCACCGATCCCCTGATCTTCATCTTCTGGTGGTTCATCATCATCACGGTGTTCGTCTGGGGCCGCGGCCTGTTCTGCGGGTGGCTCTGCCCCTTCGGCTCCCTGTCCGAGTTGCTGTACAAGATCGGCGCGGCGGTGGGCCTGAAGCGCTTCCAGCGCAACCTGCCCCTGCGCTGGCACAACCGGCTGAAGTGGGTGAAGTACGGCGTGTTCCTCGGGCTGCTCGCGGTGTCGTTCTGGTCCATGGGGCTGGCGGAGAAGCTCGCGGAGGTGGAGCCCTTCAAGACCACGTATCTGGTGGGCCTGTTCAGCCGCTCCTGGCCCTACACCCTGTTCGCCGCCGGGCTGCTGGGGCTGTCCATCTTCACCGAGCGCCCGTTCTGCAAGTACCTCTGCCCCCTGGGGGCGGCGCTGGCCATGCCCAGCACCTTCCGCTGGTACGGATTGAAGCGCAAGCAGGACTGCTCCTGGTGCACCGCCTGCGCCAAGGGTTGCGGCTCGCTTGCCATCGACAAGCAGGGGCGCATAGACCACCGGGAGTGCATGTTGTGCCTGGACTGCATGGTGCTCTACCATGACAAGAACGCCTGCCCGACCCTCTCCCGGGAGCGCATGCGCCGGGAGAAAGCCGGGCTGCCGCTGACCCCCATCGGACCCGACGGCGCCTTCATCCCCATCAAGCCGGTATGACCGCCATGAGCGAGCCGCAATCCATCGAGACCCTCCTGCCGCATTATGCGGGCGAGACGCGCCTCGCGTGGATTGTCCACGAGATCTGGGACCACCTCTGGCCCTGGAGCGTGCGCGGCTTCCGGCGGGGGCGCTTCCTGCAGGCCCTCAGCCTGGGGGCGGCGGTGGCGGTCACCGTGGTGTGGGGGCTGGCCGCGGCCGGCCACATCGCGGGCGGGGCGGTGATCGGCTGGTGGGCGGGCTGGAGCGCCTTCGAAATCCCGGTGCGCATGCAGTCCAAGCCCTACATCAAGCATGGCCCCTGGTGGGGCCGCGACTACCGTCCCGCGAGCTTCATGGACATGGCCTGCTACGTGATGTTCAAGAACCTCCTGGTCGGCGCCGTCCTGTTCCTCGGGCTCAAGGCGCTCGGACTGCTCGCCGCCTGATGCGGACGACGGCATTTCTCGCGCGCGGACCGGGGCGGGCGCTGGCGGTGGCCTGCGCCCTTGGCGCGGGCGTCGCTTCGGGAGCGGAATGGAAGGTTGCCCCGGGCGAGTCCATCCAGGCGGCCATCGAGCGGGCGGCCCCCGGCGACAGCGTGGTGGTGGCCCGCGGCCGCTACGAAGAGAACCTGCGCATCGGGAAGGCGCTCACGCTCAGGGGTGTTGACAGGCCCACGGTGAGCGGCGGCCTGAAGGGGGACACCATCCGGGTCACGGTGCCGGACGTGGCGATCGAGGGGCTGATCGTCACCGACAGCGGCGGCGACCTCGGCGAGCAGAACGCCGGCATCTACATCCAGCCCGGGGCGCACCGGGCGGTGGTGCGCGACTGCGACGTCGCCTACAGCCTGTTCGGGCTGTGGATCGAGGGCGCCAACGACGTGCTGGTGGAGCGCAACCTCATCACCGGCAAGCGCGACTACGACTCCGCGCAGCGCGGCAACGGCATCCAGCTCTACAACACCACCGGGGCCAGAATCATCGGCAACCGCATCAGCTTCGTGCGCGACGCCATCTACGTGGATGTCTCCCACAAGGCGCTGTTCCGCAGCAACCGCATGCACCATTCCCGCTACGGCACCCACTACATGAACTCCTACCACAACGTGTGGGAGGACAACGACACCTACCTCAACCGCGGCGGCCTGGCGCTGATGGAAGTGCGCAATCAGGTGGTGCGCAACAACCGCGCCTGGGGCAATTCCGACCATGGCATCATGCTGCGGACCATCCAGGACGCGGTGGTGGAGGGCAACGTGGTGGCCGCCAACCAGCGCGGCTTCTTCATCTACGACGCCGAGTACAACGTGCTGCGCAACAATCTGGTGGTGGGCAACCGGGTCGGCGTGCACCTGTGGGCCGGGTCCATCAACAACGAGGTGGAGGGCAACGACTTCATCGGCAACCAGGAGCAGATCCGTTACGTCGCGGCGCGGGACCAGAACTGGGGCGTCAAGACCGGAAACCACTGGAGCAACTACCTGGGCTGGGACCGCAACGCGGACGGCGTGGGCGACGTGCCTTACGAGGCCAACGACCTGGTGGACCGCCTGAGCTGGCGCCATCCCATGATGAAGCTGCTGCTGGCGAGCCCCGCGGTGCAGACCCTGCGCCTCATCGCCCGGCAGTTCCCGCTGCTGCGCGCACCCAGCGTGGTGGACCCCAACCCCCGCATGCGGCCGCGCAGCGACGAATGGAGGCAATGGATTGGCAAGCGCGGCCATTGAGGCGCGGGCGGTCACCAAGCGCTTCGGCGAGGTGTTGGCCGTGGACGGCGTGGACCTGGAGGTTCGCCGGGGCGAGCTGTTCGGCGTCATCGGCCACAACGGCGCCGGCAAGAGCACCCTGTTCAAGATGATGCTGGGCCTGCTCGAGCCCAGCGCCGGCGAGATCCTGGTCAACGGCGTGCCGGTGCACGGGCCGGCATTCCGTGACGTGCGCCGCTCGGTGGGCTACCTGCCGGAGAACGTGGTGTTCTATGACAACCTGAGCGGGCTGGAGACCCTGGACTTCTTCGCCCGGCTCAAGGGCGCGGACCGGCGCCAATGCCTGCCGCTGCTGGAGCGGGTGGGACTCGGCGCCGCGGCGCGCCGCCGCGTGAAGGGGTATTCGAAGGGCATGCGCCAGCGCCTGGGGCTGGCGCAGGCGCTGCTGGGTCATCCCGCGCTGCTGTTCCTGGACGAGCCCACCACCGGCCTCGACCCCATGGGCAGGCGCGAGTTCTACGACATCCTGCGGGAACTGCGGGAGGACGGCGTGACCATGCTGCTAGCCTCCCACGTGCTGTCGGAGATCCAGGAGCGGGTGGACCGGCTTGCCATCATCAAGAGCGGGCAGGTGCAGGCGGTGGGCTCGGTGCACGGCCTGCGCGAGGACATGGGCCTGCCCCTGTGGTTCGACGTGCGCCTCGCGGACGGCGCGGTGGACGGCCTGCGGGAGTCCCTGGCCCACCTGACGGTGGAGGAGATCCGGGTGAGCGGGGACCAGGTCTCCGTGTACTGCCGGCGCGAGGCCAAGATGGCGGTGCTGGGGGTGCTGGCGGGCCTCGACGGCCGGGTGCGCGACGTCCACGTCCGCGAGCCGTCCCTGGAGGACGTGTTCCTGGGCTATGGAGGGTAGGGTGGAAGTGGAGTTAACCACCAAGGCACCAAGGCACCAAGATAAGGCATGTCCTCGGACGCCTTGGGGGAGGCAGAGGGGGCGCGGCGCGTCCGGCTTTATCTCGGTGCCCGCTGTGTGCTCGAGGGCTGATTCGCTTCCTTTGTGCCTTTCTGTCTTGGTGGTGAAGAATTTGGGTCAGTCATGGCGCGGGTAGAGCTTCGCCCCATCGCGGTCATCGCCGGCAAGGAGTTTTGGGACCGTATCCGCAACTGGTGGGTGCTGGCGGTGGCGCTGGTGTTCACGGTATTCGCCCTGGTGATCGCCTACTTCGGCTCAGCGCAGCAGGGGGCCGTGGGCTTCCGCGGGATCGAGATCACCATCGCCAGCCTGGTGAGCCTGGTGATCTACCTGGTTCCCCTGATCGCCCTGATCCTGGGTTTCGACGCCATCGTCGGTGAGCGCGAGCGCGGCTCCCTGGACCTGCTGCTGTCCCTGCCCATCACCCGCTTTGAACTGCTGCTGGGAAAGTTCCTGGGTCTCTCCGCGGCGCTGGCCTTTTCCACCGTGGCGGGATTCGGCGTGGTCGGGGTGATCCTCTCCCACAAGCTCGATACCGTCGCCCTGTTCCACTACGCCGGCTTCATGGCCAGTTCCATCCTGCTGGGCATGGCGTTCCTGAGCCTCGCGGTCACCGTTTCGGTGCTGGCCGCGGATCGCACCCGCGCCAGCGGCGCGGCGATCGCGGTGTGGTTCTTCTTCGTCCTGGTGTTCGACCTGCTGCTGCTGGGGGCGCTGGTGGTGAGCGGCGGCGAGGTGGGTACGCAGGTTTTCCCATACCTGCTGCTGGCCAATCCCGCCGACGTGTTCCGCATCCTCAACATTTTCGGCATGGA
>DASTHR010000501.1:0-2344 GCA_035718105.1 Burkholderiales bacterium | reverse complement strand
AACACGCCCTCCACGCGTCCGCGGCCCGCGCCGGAACCGTCGCCGCATCGGTGTCGGTCAATGGCGCGCAGAGAAGGGCGTGAGGCTTCGGCCGTAGCTGGCGCGGCAACACCGGTGGCACGGTCGCTTCGGGCAGCAGGCGGCCGTAAGGGGATGTGTGCTGGAAATCGCATGCCCGGAAATGAGAGAATGCGTGCAAACTTCTGCACTTAGCCACGCAGCCTCTTTGCGGTGGACCCAATGCCCAATGTTCACGAAGATCTGCGCCGGGAAATTGAAGTCGAGGGTTCGTCGAACCGCTCTTTCGGCGTGGTGTTCACGGTCGTCTTCCTGGTCATCGCCCTGCTGCCCCTGCTCAAGGGCGAAGGGCCCCGGGTCTGGGGGCTGGCGGTGAGCGGCATGATCGCGGCATTGACCCTCTTCCGGCCCGCGGTGTTGACGGTTCCCAACCGCCTGTGGATGAGGTTTGGCCTGCTGCTGGGCAGGATCGTGAGCCCGGTGGTGATCGGCATTCTGTTCTACGGAATCATCACGCCCTTTGGAATCGTGATGCGCCTGGCGGGCAAGGACCCGCTGCGCCTGAAACGCGATCACCGCGCCGCCACCTACTGGATCCGGCGCGACCCTCCCGGCCCGCCCCCCGATTCCATGACTAACCAGTTCTGAGCCACCTCCATGTCATTCATCAAGGAACTGTGGATGTTCCTCAGGGCCCGCAAGAAGTTCTGGCTGCTGCCGATCTTCATTGTGATGGCGCTGCTGGGCGCCCTGATCGTGCTGTCGCAGGGATCCGCGGTTGCCCCGTTCATCTACACGCTGTTCTAGCGCAGCAGCGCCGTGCACATTCTTGGAATCTCGGCGTTCTATCACGACAGCGCCGCGGCGCTGGTGCGCGACGGGGAGATCCTCGCCGCGGCCCAGGAGGAGCGCTTTACGCGCAAGAAGCACGACCCGCGCTTTCCCCGCAACGCTATCGAGTACTGCCTGAAGGAGGCGGGGATCGGGCTCGGCGGCGTGGACCACGTCGCGTTCTTCGACAAGCCCTTCGTCAAGTTCGAGCGCATCCTCGAGACCTATCTCGCCTTCGCGCCCCGGGGCTTCGCCTCGTTCCGGATGGCGATCCCGATCTGGCTGAGGGAAAAGCTCTTCCTCAAGAATCTGCTGACCAGGGAACTCAAGCGCATCGCCCCGGACCATGCCTGGGACGAGCGGCTGCTGTTCAGCGAGCACCACCTGAGCCACGCGGCGAGCGCGTTCTACCCATCGCCGTTCGATAAGGCGGCAATCCTGACCATGGACGGGGTGGGGGAGTGGGCCACCACCTCGCTGGCGCAGGGCGAAGGAAACCGGATCCGGATTGCGCGCGAGATCCACTTCCCCCATTCCCTGGGCTTGCTGTATTCGGCGTTCACCTATTACACGGGGTTCAAGGTGAACTCCGGCGAGTACAAGGTGATGGGCCTTGCTCCCTACGGCGAGCCGAGGTTCGCGAATCTTATCCACGAGCATCTCATCGACCTCAAGCCGGACGGCAGCTTCCGGCTGAACCTGGACTACTTCGACTACTGCACCGGCCTCACCATGACCAACCGCCGGTTCGACGAGCTTTTCGGCGCGCCACCGCGCAAGCCCGAGGACCGGCTCACCCAGCGCCACATGGACCTGGCGGCCTCGGTCCAGGCGGTGACCGAGGAAGTCATGCTCCGGCTCACGCGCTCGATCGCCGCCGAGACCGGCGCCGGAAACCTGTGCCTGGCGGGCGGCGTGGCATTGAACTGTGTCGCCAACGGCAAGATCCGGCGCGACGGCCGGTTCAGGCGCATCTGGATCCAGCCGGCGGCGGGTGACGCGGGGGGCGCCCTGGGCGCGGCCCTGGTCGCCTTCCACGGATTCAGGGACGGGCCGCGGACCGTGGTGCCCTCGCGGGACAGCATGCGTGGCTCCTACCTCGGCCCGGGCTTCGAACAGGCGGACATCGAGCGGCGGCTGGCCGCGGCGGGCGCCCGCTTCCAGGTGCTGGGCGACGCGGCGCTGCTGGACACCTGCGCCAGCGATTTGGCCGCGGGCAAGGCCCTGGGCTGGTTCCAGGGCCGCATGGAATTCGGGCCCCGGGCCCTGGGCGGGCGCTCGATCCTGGGCGATCCCCGCTCCCCCGGCATGCAGAAGACCCTCAACCTCAAGGTCAAGTATCGCGAGTCGTTCCGGCCGTTCGCCCCCTCGGTGCTGGCCGACAAGGCCTCCCAGTGGTTCGAGCTGGACTGCGAGAGCCCCTACATGCTGCTGGTGGCGCCCGTGCGCGAGGCCAAGCGCGTGATCCCGTCCGTGACGCACGTCGACTACTCCG
>DASTHR010000500.1:0-2347 GCA_035718105.1 Burkholderiales bacterium | reverse complement strand
CAGGTCCTTGAGGTTCAGTTGCACCTGGTCGCCGCCGGAATCGGAGGCGGTGCCGGTGTTGCCCTCGCCCACGAAATAGGCGGTGATGTCCGAGGTCACCCGCGGAATGGTCATGGTGGCGGTGCCCATGGGGATGACGTTGCAGATGCGCCGCGCCACGCCGTACTGCTCGCGGTTGCTGATGATCGCGGTCTCCATCTCCACCGGCACCAGCCAGCCGGCGCTCGTGAACACGCCCTCGGTCATGGTCCGGGTGCTCACCGGGGTGAGCTGGCCCTGCTGCAGTTGCACGCACGCGTCCTTGCACCAGCGCAGCGCGCTGGGGTCGCCGAAGATCACGCCCCGCGCCCACATGCCGGCTCGATAGGCGATCTCGTGGTCGGGCTTGTTCAGCACCTTGCCGATGCCGCGGAACACCTGCAGGTTGGCGCTGGCGATCATGTCGCGCGCGCCCATGCCGTAGGGCGCGGCGCCGCTGTCGGGCGCGCCGATGCTGCGCGGGTCGGCCGGCACCTGGGAGAGCGCGTCGGACTGGGTCTGGCGCGATTCCACCAGGGAGAGCACCTGCTCGCGGAATTGGTCGAAGGTGATGTTGGCGTCCTCCACGGCCTTGGCCGCGAGGTCGTTGCCGCCCCAGCGGGCGAACTTCGCGCCGAGGGCGCGCATGTCGGCGTTGCGCTTGGCCATGTCGCGCATGGCTTGCGCGCGGATGGTGGCTTCGGAGGCGATGTGCTCGCGCACCAGGTTGGGCGCGGATTCGGTGGCGGGGCTCCCGCCGTTTTGCTGCTCGGCCATGTTGGCTCCTTTCAGGGTGGCGGCGGGAGTGGCCGCCGTCGGGTCAATCGAACGCCCCACGCCCACCGTTGCATCGGCGGGCATGGTGACGAGGGAGATTTCAAACGGGGTGTAGCGGGTGACCAGGTACTCGTCCGGGCCGTTGCGGTTTTCCTTCAGCAGTTTTACGTCATCGATCCTGTAGCCGAAGGACACGGAGCGCAGGATGCCGTCCTGCACGTCGCGCCAGACCTCCTCGGCCCGGGCGGAGTTGCCGAAGCGCACCGTGGCGCGCCCCTTTCGGTCTGGATCCACGCGCGCGCGCTCGACCACGCCGACCCAATCAGTGGGGTCGTGATTCACCAGCAGGTTGGCGCCGCCGTTGAGGCGCCGCAGGTCTGCGGCCCCCGGTTCGTGCGAGAGCACCTCCATGCCGAACCAGCGTTCATGGGGCTGCTCGGAGGAGTAGGCGAGATCCACGGTGCGGGCCTCGCGGTTGAGGGTGGCGCGCTCGAACACCGCCTCGCGGTCGAACTGCCCGCGGCGGATCTCGTCCATGCGCACGCTGTCAAGCCACGGCGCGGAGTTGGCGCTCATCGTCGGTTTCCTTTTCATCGGTTTCGGGCTCCGGCGGCTCCGGTTTCTCGGCCTTTTCGCCGAATTCCAGGCCCTTGGCGGCGATCATCTGCTGCTCGGCCGCCAGCTCGTCGAGGATGTCCTCGATGTCCTCGCCGCCCTTGGCGGCGATGCGGGAGCGGGAGGTGAGGCCGTTGTTCAGCGCCTCGATCTCCGCCTGGATATCTTTCAAAGGATCGACCCAGTCCCAGGTCTTGCACTGCCAGCGGATGGACTCGAAGCGGTCCTGGGTCAGCCACTCGTTGGGCAGTTGCCCGGCGGACACCGCGGCGGCCTTCCAGGCGTCGAACAGCGGCATGCAGAAGGCCTCGACGTACCAGGATTGAACGGCGCCCCACATGTCGCGCTCCTCCAGCAGCGCCACGCGGGCGGTGCTGTAGTTGACGTTGGCGGGGTCGTTGGCGAGCGAGTGGTAGGCCACGCCCACGGCGGCGGCGATGCCGCGCAGGGTGGAGCGGATGAAGGGCTCGATGGCGGCGTCTGGGAACTGCGGGTCGAAGGTCTCCAGTTTGTAGCCCTCGGGCAGCACGTCGAAGCTGCCGGGCTCGGCGTCCTGGATGAAGCGGCCCTTGGCGTCCACCGCGTCGCCGGTGGCGGGCGGCGGGTTGCCGTCCGGGCTGGTGTAAAAACCCATCTTGCTGGCGCCCACGCGGGCCGCCACCACGGCGGCCTCCTCGAAGCCGGAGAGGTGATGCAGGCGCAGCAGCGCGGAGTGCATCCAGGGCATGCCGCGGATCTGCTCGGGATACTGCGGGATGTAGAGGTGCAGGATCTCATCGGCGGGGATGACCGAGTATTCCTTGAGCCCGTTCTGGCCCCAGTAGCCCACCTCGCCCGGCACGGTTTTGAGCAGGTGGTAGTTGATGGGGCGGCCGTCGCGGTCGACCTCCACGCCCATCTTGATGGCGTTGCCGTTGGAGAGGGTGTCGTTCTTCTC
>DASTHR010000499.1:0-5495 GCA_035718105.1 Burkholderiales bacterium | reverse complement strand
GTCAACGTCTGCTACAGCTACGTGAACGACCGCGAGGCGATGTCGGTGGTGGGCCTGTACCGGGTGCTCAAGGGCGAAACCCTGTTCGTGCCGCTGGCCGGCGGACTGCCCACCCGCCACACGGAAATCGAGGGCCTCCAGGCCCGCGGATGGTTCAACAACATCCTGCGGGAGATGTCGAGCTAGTTTTCCGACCCCCGCTGACGGGCCCGGGGCGAACGCCGGGCTAGCGCCCCGCCGGCCCCAGGTAGGCGCACCCCGTCAGCGTCTGCCCCCCCGAACTCACCGACGCCTTCAGCGGATAGAGAGCGCCAAGCCCGGCATCGCGGCAGCGCTCCCGGGTCAGCTCCAGCTTCATGTCCGTGGACTCATTGCGGCCCTCGTACACCAGCCTCCCGCCCTGCTCCTTCAGCTTCTCGAACGGAAAGCTCGCCGGCCCGGCATCCTCCACGCGCTGGAAGCGCAGGGCGTTGCCGTCCATGGCGATGCGCCAGTCCGGCTCGCTGCCGAAGGCCTTGAACACGATGCCGTCCAGGTTTTCGCGGCAGGTCGAACTCTGGGCGTTGGCCCGCAGCAAGCGGGTCACGGTCAGCGTCGAACCGCGGGCCGTGCCCTCCAGTTCCATGAACACCGGCTGATCGAAGTCGCCCGTCAGATCGCGAAACAGGGGCGCCAGGTCCTTCTCCCGTGTCGCGTCCTTCGGCGCCAGGCGCCGCTGCTCGCCGCAGGGATAGAAAAACATCTTGCCGTGGTGGTCCACCATGAGGCCGCGCCACAGCCGGGCGGGATCCGCCGCCGGTTTGGCCGGCTCCGCCGCGGCGGCCGAAGCGAGTCCCAGCAGCGCCGCCAGCGCGATTCCCCGGATCATCCTGTTCACCCTCTTCTCCTAGTCACCGGAACATGAACGCGGCAGTTTCCACCGTCTGATAGTGAATGTCCACCGTGTCTTCCATCACGCGCCCGTAACCGCCGGCCATGCACACGGCCGCGGGGATGCCGCGCGCCCTCAGGGTCCCCAGTACCAGGCGGTCACGCTCCCGCAAACCCCGCTTGCTGAGGGCGAGGCGGCCCAGGCGGTCGTCGTGCCAGGGATCGGCCCCCGCGAGGTAGATGGCCAGCTCCGGGCGGACGCGCGCCAGGGTCTCCGCCATCCCCCGCTCAAGGGCCTCCAGGTAGGCCTCGTCGGCAGTGCCGTCGGGCAACTCGATGTCCAGGTCGCTCTGTTCCTTGCGGAACGGATAGTTCTTCGCTCCGTGGATGGAAAACGTGAACACGCTGTCGTCGCCGGAAAGGATGGAGGCCGTGCCGTTGCCCTGGTGCACGTCGCAGTCGATCACCGCCACCCGCTCCACGCGCCCTTCCGCCTGCATGGCCCGGGCCGCCACCGCCGCGTCGTTGAACACGCAGTAGCCCTCGCCCCGCCCGCGGAATGCGTGGTGCGTGCCCCCCGCCAGATTCACGCCGCAGCCCTCCGCCAGCGCCGTGCGGGCGGCGGCGACGGTCGCGCCGGCGGAGCGGCGGGAGCGCTCCACCATCCCGGGCGACCAGGGGAAGCCGATGCGCCGCACCTCGGCGGGCTCCAGTGCGCCGCGCACCACCCGCGCCAGGTAGTCGGCGTCGTGGGCGCGCAGCAGTTCCTCGTCCCGCGCGGCCATCGGCACCAGCAGCGCGGCGTCCGGCACCAGCCCCGCCTCCGCCACCCGCTGCCGCAGCAGGGCGTATTTGGCCATGGGAAAGCGGTGGCCCGGGGGCAGGGGCAGCACGAACTGGTCGCTGTAATAAATCTTCATGTCGGCTAAGCTTGCGTTTGCGATTCTAAGGCACGGCCCCGGGCGCAGAGTTCCGCGGGCGCCGGTCCACGCTCAGCCACTCACGATCCCGCAAACCAAGATGACGCCCCATCCCGCCCGCCGCGCTGTCATCGCCCTGGCGGTCCTCGCCATCATCTGGGGTTACAACTGGGTGGTGATGAAGGAGGTCCTTGCATACTCGGGGCCCCTGAATTTCGGCGCGGTGCGCAACCTGCTGGGCGCGCTGAGCCTGCTCGCGGTGCTGGCCCTGCTGCGCCGGCCCCTCAAGCCGGTCGCCCCGGGCTGGATGCTGGTGCTGGGGCTCACCCAGACCACGGCCTTCACCTGCTGCGTGATGCTCGCCCTCGTCCACGGGGGCGCGGGCCGCACCGCCGTGCTCACCTACACCATGCCCTTCTGGCTGCTGGCCATGGCCTGGCCGCTGCTGGGCGAGAAGGTGCACGGCCTGCAGTGGCCGGCGGCGGGCATGGCCCTCGCCGGGCTGCTGCTGATCATGGAGCCCTGGCGCATCCAGGGCGGCCTGCTCGCGGGCCTCCTCGCCACCGGCGCCGGCGTCTGCTGGGCCGCGGCCAACGTCATCGTGAAGCGGCTGCGGGCCAGGATGGACATCGACCTTCTGCGCCTCACCGGATGGCAGATGCTGTTCGGCTCCCTGGCGCTGGTTGGCATCGCCTCGGCATTCGATCCGCAGCCGACACAATGGACCCCCTATCTCGTCGGCGCGCTGGCCTTCAACGCCTTGGTGGCCACGGCGCTGGCGTGGCTGCTGTGGGTGTACGTCCTGCACCACCTTCCGGCGGGCGTTGCCGGCCTGGGCTCCATGGCCACTCCCGTGGTGGGCGTGCTCTCCGCCTCGATCCAGCTCGGCGAGCGCCCGACTCCCACCGAGACCGCCGGCATGGTGCTGATCCTGCTGGCGCTGGCGGTGCTGTCCCTGCAGGCGCTGCGCGAGCACCGCCGCGACGAAACCGAGCTCGCGCAGGATTAGAAGTACCGGCTGCCCCGCTCGCGCTGCAGTTCTTCGGTGCAGGTCTCCAGGGCGGCGCGGGCCTGCTCGAATCCGGGATTGATGGCGAGCGCGCGCCGGAAGCACTCGATGGCCTCCTCCCGGCCGCCGGCCTGGGCCTGCAGCGCGGTGCCCAGGTTGCCCCAGGCGAAGGCGTCCTCCGGGTCCAGGGCCAGCGCGCGCCGGTGCAGTTCCACGGCCTCGTCCGCCCGCCCCTGGCGGAACACCGCCACGCCGAGATTGGTGAGGATCTGCGGGTCGCCGGGATCCAGCTCGTGGGCCTTGCGCAGGTTGGTCTCCGCCTGCGCGGGTTCCCCCTGCTCCAGCAGCGTCACCCCGAGATTGTTGTAGGCAGGGAGGTAGGCGGAATCCGCGCCCAGCGCGCGGCCGTAGGCGCGGGCCGCCTCCACCAGCCGCCCCTGGGCGCGCAGCGCATTGCCCAGGTCCTTGCGGTACTCCGGGTTGCCGGGATCGAGCTCCACGGCGCGGGACAGCGACTGCTCCGCGGCGCGGGCGTCGCCGTCCGCGAGCTGGCGCAGCCCGAGGGCATGGAAATCGTCGGCACTGGTCATGGGCTGGTCCCTGTCTGTGGTCGGCGCATGATAGCAAATGCCCCGTCCGCCACGGTCACCCGCTAGAATATTCCCCTTTTTGATCGGGAGTGCCTTCCATGCGCCTGTTGCAGACCCTCCTCCTGGCCGTCCTCTGCATGCTCGCCATCGCCGCCCGCGCGGGGGAGCCCAACGAGATGTTCATGATCCGCTCCACCGACAAGAGCTTCGGCCAGGTCACCGACGCGGCGAAGGCCTACGTGAAAAAGCAGGGCTGGGTGTACGTGAACGACGCCGAACTCAAGGGCGTGGTGATGATCAAGTTCTGCGTGCCGGAAATGGCGAAGGACATTTTCGCCGCCGGCGACTTCGTCACCGCCATGCTCCCCTGCGGCCAGATAGGGCTGTACAAGAAGGACGGCAGGACCCAGATCGCCATGCTCCATCCCGGCTACATGGAACGCATCTATCCCGACCCCAACATCAGGCGCGCCGCCGAGAAGGGGCTGCCCCTGTTCCAGGCCATGCTGGAAGATATCGCGAAGTGACCGCGCCGGGGGCGGCGCCCGCCCCGCCCTACGCGGGACTCACCCCGGAGCGCATCCTGGACGCGGTGGAGAGCCTCGGGCTGCGCAGCGATGGGCGCCTGCTCGCCCTCAACAGCTACGAGAACCGCGTCTATCAGGTGGGCATGGAAGAGGGCCCGGCGCTCGTGGCCAAGTTCTACCGCCCGGGGCGCTGGAGCGACTCGGCCATCCTGGAGGAGCACGGCTTCACCGCGGAACTGGCGGAGCGCGAGATACCGGTGGTGGCCCCGCTGGTCCTGGAGGGGCGCAGCCTGCACCGATTCGAGGGTTTCCGCTTCGCGCTGTATCCCCGGCGCGGCGGCCGCGCCCCGGAGTTCGGCGACCCCAGGGTTCTGGAATGGATGGGGCGCTTCATCGGGCGCATCCACGCGGTGGGCGCGCTCGCGCCCTTCCGCCACCGGCCGCCGCTCGATGCCGAGACCTTCGGCGCCGAGCCCCGCGAGTTCCTCCTCTCACGCGGCTTCCTTCCGGCCGACCTCGCCGAGGCCTGGACCGGCGTCTCGGCCCAGGCGCTGGAAGGGGTGCGCCGCTGCTACGAGCGCGCCGGAGCGGCGGCCGTGCTGCGGCTGCACGGTGACGTCCACGCCGGCAACGTGCTGTGGACCGACGACGGCCCCCACTTCGTGGACTTCGATGACGCCCGCAGCGGCCCGGCGGTGCAGGACCTGTGGATGCTGCTGTCGGGAACCCGCGAGGACATGTCGCGCCAGCTCGGCGACGTGCTGGCGGGCTACGAGGACTTCCGGGAGTTCGACCTACGCGAACTGCACCTGCTGGAAGCGCTGCGCACCCTGCGCCTGATCCACTATTGCGCATGGATCGCCCGGCGCTGGGACGACCCGGCATTCCCGGCGGCCTTTCCCTGGTTCAACACCCAGCGCTACTGGCAGGACCGCATCCTGGAGCTGCGGGAGCAGATCGCCCTGATGGACGAACCGCCGCTGTGGCGGGCGTGAGCCACGCGGCCTTGCCCGAGCAGGTCCGCCGCCGGCGCCCGGCGCCGGCAAGGGCTCAGCGCGCCGCCCGCGCCACGGTTTCGGCGGCGCGATGCAGGGCCGACAGATAGGCCGGCGCCAGGGCGTCCTTGTCCACGTCCCCCCAGTGCAGTCCGCAGAATTCCAGGGCCGAGTTGAAATCCTGGGCGTAGGCCTCGTCGTCGAAATCCGTGTCGTCGGCGTCCAGGGTCTTGTGATAGCGGTCAACGAAGGTTTCCGCCGATGCCCGGGCCAGCACCTCCAGAAGCCGGCCGATGTATTCGGGACTGACGTGCAGGGCCGCCTCCAGCTCACCGGGCGCTTCACCGGCTACCCAGGGGCCAAGCGCCACCTTGAGCCCGGTCAACTCCCGGATCTCGTCCACCAGCAGTGCCGGCTCGGGCATGCCGCCCACCCGGATCCGGGTCGGCACGCCATGCTCCAGAAAGACTTCAACGTCCGGGCCTAGGGTGACCCATCCGTGGATGATCTCCTTGTCCATGCTTGCCTCCAGGGTTTTTCGGCGCCTCACGGGGCCCATGCTGTACTTATAGGACCCGGCGGCG
>DASTHR010000498.1:0-4597 GCA_035718105.1 Burkholderiales bacterium | reverse complement strand
CGACGCGGCAGGCGGAGAACCGGGAGCAGGCGGTGCGGCTGCTGGCGGCGCTGGAGGCGCTGCCGGAGGCGCAGCGCGAGGCGTTTCTGCTGCACGAGGAGGGCGGGCTCAGCGTGGAGGAGATCGCCGCGGCCACCGGGGTGGGTTTCGAGACCGCCAAGAGCCGGCTGCGCTACGCCGTGGCGCGGCTGCGGCAGGCGCTGGGAGACTGAGATGGAAGACCGCGAACTGGACGATTACCTGCGGGGCACCTCGCGGCTCTCGGCGGCGTACCGCGCGTCCCGCGCCGAGGAGCCCCCCGCCGAGGTCGACGAGGTGCTGCTGGAGCGTTCGCGCCGCGAGCTGCGCCTTGGCCCCAAGGTGGCGTGGTCGCCCTTCATCCGCTCCTGGAGCGTTCCCCTGGCGCTGGCGGCGGTGCTGGTGGTGAGCGTCTCCGTTACCCTGGTGATGTACCAGGAAACGGGGGAACTGCTGCCGGCTCCCGCGATGACGCAGGCGCCACCGTCAGCGGCGGCCCCCGCCCAGATTCCGGCCGCGCCTGCACCAATTCCGGAACCGGAGAGTATCGCGGCCAGGCGGCAGCAGCGGGCAGCTGCGGCGGATGCGGCCCGGGACGCCGGGGCAGGGGCCGCTCCTGCGGCGGGCAGCGCCGCACCGGCGCGGGAAATGGTTCCGTCTGCGCTGCGGGCGGAGGAAAAAGCCGCACCGGCGCTCCGCGCGAAGCAGGAGGCGGCCCGGGACACTGATTTGGGCACCGATCCCGAAGCGTGGTTGAAGCGCATCGAAGTTCTCCGCAGGGAGGGGCGTCACGCGGACGCCGATGTCTTGCTGGTGGAGTTCCGCAAGCGGTTCCCCGATTATCCGGAGGAGAGATTGCCTCGGTAGGGGGGCTCAAGAATAATCCACCCGTGCGCACCAACGACTTTGCTCGGGGTTCTGGTGGATTTGTGCTTTGCCTGCTGCTGGCCCATCCTGCCCTTGCGTTGCATCCGCTGATTACCGAGGATGCCTTCACCGTCGGCGCGGGGACTTCGCAGTTGGAGATCGGCTTCGAGCACATCCGCATCGACGATGACGGCCCGGAGCTGCGCATCAACCTGCTGCGCCCGGTGTACTCCTACGGCGCGCTGGACAACCTGGACCTGATCGTGGGGCTGCCCATGGCGCAGGTGCGCGAGGATGTCGGCGGCGCGTTCGAGCACCGCCACGGCATCGGGGATGCCACGCTGGAGGTGAAGTGGCGCTTCCACGAGGACCAGGCCGTGAAGTTCGCCCTCAAGCCGGGCGTCAGCTTCGCGACGGGAGACGTCGAGCGGGGATTCGGCGGCGGCCGCTTCGCCGCCGGCGCGGCGCTGGTGGCCACTTTCGAGCGCGAGGGCTGGAACGCCAACCTGCACGGCGGCTACCTGTGGAACGACAACAAGGCGGGCAATCGCCGCGACCTGTGGCACCTTTCCGGCTCCCTGGTGTTCCGGGCGCGGGAAAGGCTGCAGTTCGCGCTGGATGCGTCGGTGGATTCGCCCCTGGACCCGGCGCAGGGCTCCTGGCCGGCGGTGCTGCTGGGGGCGGTGATCTACTCGCCGCACGAGGACCTGGACCTGGACCTGGGCGCGAAACTGGGACTCAACCGCCTGTCCGATGACTACAGCGTGCTGGCCGGCGTCACCTTCCGCTGGTGAGGGATAGGGGAGCAATGGGCTTTGGCGCGGTGATCATAGGCGACGAAATCCTCTCCGGGAGGCGTCAGGACAAGCATATGGCGCAGATCATCGGGCTGCTCGCGGCGCGGGGCCTGGAACTCGCCTGGTGCCGCTACGTGGGGGACGACGCGGGGCTGATCACGCAGAGCCTGCGGGAGACATTCGCCCGCGGCGACATCGTGTTTTCCTTCGGTGGCATCGGCGCCACCCCCGACGACCTGACCCGGCAGTGTGCGGCGGACGCCGCCGGTGTTCCCCTCGCGCGCCAACCCGAGGCTCTGGCGCTGATCGTGGAGAAGTTCGGCGAGGCCGCTTACCCGAAGCGGGTGCTGATGGCGGATTTTCCGGCGGGCGCGGAGATCATCCCCAATCCCTACAACCGGATTCCGGGCTTCAGCCTGCGGGAGCATTATTTCCTGCCGGGATTTCCGCAGATGGCGTGGCCGATGGCGGAGTGGGTGCTGGACACGAAGTACGCCCACCTGTTCGCGCCGGGGGCGCGCGAGGAGCGCTCGCTGGTGGTGCTGGGGGCCATGGAAAGTCAGTTGATAGACCTGATGAACGAGGTGCTGCGGCACCACCCGGGCGTCAAGGTGTTCAGCCTGCCCACCGCCGGCGTGAAGCGGATAGAACTGGGGGTCAAGGGCGCGCCCGACGCGGTGGCCCCGGCCATGGCGCGCATCCGCGAAGGCATCCGGAGCCTGGGGTTCGATTGGGAAAGCGAGGTTCAAGACTCAAGGTCCAAGGTTCAAGGATAACCACCTTGCGCCTTGAGCCCCGGACCTGGAAAAGAAAACGGGGCAGCCTTCCGGCCGCCCCGCCCCCACCTGTCGCAAGTAGATGGGTTAAAGCTTTTCGATGATGCCCGCGATGCCCTGACCGCCGCCGATGCACATGGTGATCAGGCCGTAACGCTTGCCGGTGCGGTGCAGTTCGTAGATCGCCTTCACCGTCAGGATCGCTCCGGTGGCGCCGATCGGATGGCCCAGGGCGACAGCGCCGCCGTTGGGATTGGTCTTGGCGGGGTCGAAGCCCAGGTCCTTGGCCACGCCGCAGGCCTGCGCCGCGAACGCCTCGTTGGACTCGATCACGTCGATATCGGAAATCTTGAGGCCGGCGCGGGTGAGCGCCTTCTGCACCGCCGGCACCGGACCCAGGCCCATGATGGTGGGGTCGATGCCCGCGTGGGCGTAGGACACCAGCCGCGCCATGGGCTTGAGCCCCTTGGCGGCGGCCGCCTTGGCCTCCATCATCACCAGCGCCGCGGCGCCGTCGTTGATGCCGGAGGCGTTGCCCGCGGTCACCGTGCCGTCCTTCTTGAACACGGTCTTAAGCTTGCCAAGGCTCTCCACGGTGACGTCGCCGCGGACATGCTCGTCGGTGTCGAAGGGAACGGGACCCTTCTTGGTCTTCACCTCGATGGGCAGGATCTGGTCCTTGAAATAGCCCTTGGCGATGGCGTTGGCGGCCCGCTTGTGGGACTCCACGGAGAACTCGTCCTGGGCCTGCCGGGTGATGCCGCACTTCGCGGCCACGTTCTCAGCCGTCACGCCCATGTGGATGGTGTCGAAGGGGTCGGTCAGGGCGCCCACCATCATGTCTATGGTGCCGCCATTGCCCATGCGCTGGCCCCAGCGCAGGGTGGGGAGCAGGTAGCCGCCGCGGCTCATGGACTCGGCGCCGCCGGCCACCGCGCAGTCGGTGTCTCCCAGCAGGATGTTCTGGGCCGCCGAGACGATGGCCTGGAAGCCGGAACCGCACAGGCGGTTCAGGGTCATGGCCGCGGCTTCCTTCGGCAGGCCGCCGTTCACGCAGGCGACCCGGGAGATGTACATGTCCTTGGCCTCGCCGTGGATGACGTTGCCCAGCACCAGGTGGCCGACCTCGTTCGGATCGACGCCGGCGCGCTTCACCGCCTCGCGCACCACGGCCGCAGCCAGTTCAGTCGGGGGGATATCTTTCAGGGCACCGCCATAATCGCCGATGGCCGTGCGCACTCCGCTGAGAAAGACAACATCCCTCTGGCTCATCCAAAGTCTCCCAAGTGCCTGAATAAAAGAAAGAAAAACTAAGTGTACGGCGGCTGAATCGCCGTAGCAGAGGAGTGCAGTCTACCCCGCGCGTCCCCCCATGTCGAGATTGACTTCGGGTTTTTTCTGGGTTATCGGCGGCTCACGACCAGTGCCACCCCCGTGACGGCGACCGCGATCCCGCCCAGGGCTACAAGACTAAGTCTTTCATCAAAAACAAAAAAAGCGATCAGTGCGGTGGTGGGCGGGGTGAGGTAGAAGAGGCTGGAGACCCGGGCGGCCTCGCCGTGGCGGATCATGACGAACAGGAGACTGATAGCGCCGCAGGAGAGCACGAGCACCAGCCAGGCAAGGGCGAATACGAATTCGCCGGTCCAGTCGATGCGCATGCCCTCCAGCAGCCAGGCGAGGGGGGCGAGCAATAGGCCCGAGGCGGTGAACTGAATCACCGAGCCGGTGCGCAGGTCAAGCCGGGGGCAGTAGCGCTTCTGATAGAGCGTTCCCGCAGTGATGGAGACCAGGGCCATTCCCGCCAGCGCGATCCCGCTCCATCCGCCGGTGTCCAGGGCGATCCGGTCCGAGAGCACCATGGCCACGCCGGCGATTCCCAGCAGCAGGCCCGTCCATTGCCGCGCGCTGACCCGCTCGCCCAGCATGGGGCCGGCGGCGAGGGCGGTCAGGATGGGTTGCAATCCCGCGATCAGTGCCACAATGCCTGCGGAGACCCCCTGGTGGATGGCGCAGAACACCCCGGAGAGGTAGCCGGCCTGGACCAGCAGGCCGGCCGCGGCGATATGCCCCGCGTCGGCGGGTCGCGTCGGCCAGGGAGCGCGCATGAACAGCGCCACCGGGAGCATGATGCTCACC
>DASTHR010000497.1:0-2372 GCA_035718105.1 Burkholderiales bacterium | reverse complement strand
CGGGCTTCTTGGCCGCCTTCTTCGGAGCCTTCTTCTTCGCTACCATACGGGTGTCTCTCCTCTGCATTACTCCTGGTTCACGGGATATCCCTTGCCCGCGTCACGAGCAAAGTTGGCAAAGGATGCCGACGCCAGGGGCATTTTGTCAATGACCGACAGAGGAAATTTCGCTCTGGAGCGCTTACTCCTTGAGCCGGTCCAGGAACTGCTTGCGCACCTTGGCCACCTTGGGAGCAACGACGAACATGCAGTAGGGCTGCTGCGGGTTGCGCTCGAAGTAGTCCCGATGATACGCCTCCGCGACATGGAACGGCCCGGCCGGAGCCAGCTCGGTAACGATCGGCCTGACCCAAAGTCCTGCCGCTGCGAGCCGCGCAATGACTTCCTCGGCGGCGACCCTCTGCTCCGGCGAATGCCAGAAGATCGCCGAGCGGTACTGGGTCCCCACATCGTTGCCCTGGCGGTTGAGCGTGGTGGGATCGTGGACGGCGAAGAACACCTCGAGAAGGTCCCTGTAGCTCACGACCGCGGGATCGAAGCGGATTCGCACCGCTTCCGCGTGACCGGTGGCGCCCCCGCACACCGCCTCGTAGCTGGGGTTCGGGACGGCGCCGCCGGTGTAGCCGGATTCCACTCCGTGCACGCCCCTGAGCCGGGCAAACACAGCCTCCAGGCACCAGAAGCAGCCGCCAGCCAGGGTCGCAACCTCTTCCATGCTTTCCTGTCCCATCACGGGTATCCTCTCGCTTGTAGGTCTCCCGTTGGACGACACTCTTCATGACCGGTTCCACCCGCCCCGCACGAGGCCGCGCCGGCACGACCGACAGCGCCGCCATGATCCCCGCCCGCCCGGACTCCAGCGCTCACGCGCTGGTGCTTATCGGGGGCGGCCACAGCCACGTGGAAGTGCTGCGCCGCTTCGCCGCCTCGCCCCCGTCCGCGGCGCGCCTCACTCTGGTGAGCCCCGGCCGCTACACGCCCTATTCCGGAATGCTCCCCGGCCTGATCGCGGGCATTTACCGCTTCGAGGACACGCATATCGACCTGGCGCTCTTGGCGCGCCGCGCCGGCGCGGAGTTCATCGAGGCGGGAGCGGCACGCCTGGACACCGGTCGCCGCGCCCTGGAACTCGACAACGGCCGCCTCCTGCGCTACGACACGCTCTCGGTCAACACCGGTTCGCAGCCGGACCTGTCCCGCATCCCCGGGGCCCGCGCCCACGGCATTCCGGTGAAGCCGGTGGACGACTTCCTCAAGGCGTGGGAAGTCCTGCGCAGCCGCGGCCGGGATGAGGACCTGCGCATCTGCGTCGTGGGAGCCGGTGCCGCCGGTGTGGAGCTTACGCTGGCGATGCAGCACGGCCTCGGGGGACCGGGGGGACGCTGCGAATTCCGGCTGGTGAGCGACGGGCAGGTCCTGCCCAGCCACTCCGCCGCGGCCCGCCGCATGTTGGAGCGCATCCTGAGCGCCCGCGGGGTGGGCGTGCAGACGGGCCGCGCCGTGGTGGCGGCGGAGCCGGGCCAGTTGCGCCTGGGGGATGGCCGTACCGTCGCGGCGGACGCGATCATATGGACCGTGGGAGCCGCGCCGCCGCCATGGATCGCCCAGAGCGGACTCACCACCGACCCCCGGGGTTTCGTCGCCATCGATCATCACCTGCGGTCCCTTTCCCATCCAGAAGTCTTCGCCGCCGGCGACAGCGCCACGCTGCTCGCCGCGCCCACCCCGAAGTCCGGGGTTTACGCCGTGCGCCAGGGGCCGCTGCTCGCGCTTAACCTGCGGCGGGCCATCGCCGGCGAGCCCCTTGCCGAGTTCCAACCACAGCGCCGCACCCTGGCGCTCATCAGCGCGGGGGGCCGCTACGCCGTGGCTTCCTACGGATCGCTCGCTCTCGAAGGCCGCTGGGTCTGGCGCTGGAAGGACTGGATCGATCGTCGTTTCATGGCGCGCTACCGGGAGGATTAAGCGGTGCGTATCGGGGTGCTGGGTGCCGGCGTGGTCGGCGTCACCAGCGCATGGTATCTCGCCCGGGCCGGCCACGAGGTAACGGTCATCGATCGCCAGCCCGAGCCGGCCCGGGAGACAAGCTTTGCCAACGGCGGCCAGATCTCCGTGAGCCATGCCGAGCCCTGGGCAAATCCACGCGCGCCGGCCCAAGTGCTGCGCTGGCTCGGCCGCCCCGATGCCCCGCTGCTGTTCCGGCCCCGCGCCGACCCGGCGCAATGGCGATGGGGGCTGCGTTTCCTCCTGGAGTGCCTGCCCTGGCGCAGCGAGCGAAACACCCTGGCAATCCTCGCCCTGGCAGTGCACAGCCGCGACCGGCTGCGCGAACTGCGGGCGGAGACCGGCATTGAGTATCACTGCCTGACCCG
>DASTHR010000496.1:0-2727 GCA_035718105.1 Burkholderiales bacterium | reverse complement strand
CTGTATGTGGACCGCCACCTGATCCACGAGGTGACCAGCCCCCAGGCCTTCGAGGGGCTGCGGCTCGCGGGGCGCAAGCCCTGGCGGGTGGATTCCGTGGTGGCAACGGCCGACCACAATACCCCGACCCACGACTGGGACAAGGGTATCCGCGACCCGGTGTCCCGGCTGCAGGTGGAGACCCTGGACAGCAACATCAGGGATTTCGGCGCCAAGGCCTATTTCCCGTTCCGCGACCGCCACCAGGGAATCGTGCACGTGATCGGCCCCGAGCACGGCGCTACGCTGCCGGGCATGACCGTGGTGTGCGGCGATTCCCACACCAGCACCCATGGCGCCTTCGCCTGCCTCGCCTTCGGCATCGGGACCTCCGAGGTGGAGCATGTGCTGGCGACCCAGTGCCTGAACATGAAGAAGACCAGGTCCATGCTCTTGCGGGTGGAGGGCAAGCTTGGCCGCGGCGTCACCGCCAAGGACGTGGTGCTGGCCATCATCGGCCGCATTGGCACCGCCGGCGGCACCGGCTACACCCTGGAATACGCCGGCAGCGCCATCCGCGGCCTCTCCATGGAAGGGCGCATGACCATCTGCAACATGTCCATCGAGGCCGGCGCCCGAGCGGGCATGGTGGCGGTGGACGACACCACCATCGATTACCTCCGCGGCCGTCCCTTCGCCCCCCAGGGCGAGCTGTGGGACCGCGCGGTCGCGCACTGGCGCACCCTGGTGAGCGACGAGGGCGCGCGCTTTGACCGCGTGGTGGAATTCGACGCGGCGCAGATCCGGCCGCAGGTCACCTGGGGCACCTCGCCGGAGATGGTGACCACGGTGGACGGGCGGGTGCCCGATCCGGCGGAGTTCTCCGATCCGGTGCAAAGGTCGGGTGCGGAGCGGGCGCTGCAGTACATGGGCCTTGTGCCCGGCACGCCGATCACGGATATCCGGCTCGACAAGATTTTCATCGGCTCCTGCACCAATTCCCGGCTGGAGGACCTGCGGGCCGCGGCGGCCGTGGTGCGGGGCAAGCGCATTGCCGCCAGCATCAGGCAGGCCCTGGTGGTGCCGGGGTCGGGCCAGGTGAAGGAGCAGGCTGAGCGCGAGGGTCTGGACCGGGTCTTCAAGGAGGCCGGGTTTGAATGGCGTGAGCCCGGCTGCTCCATGTGCCTCGCCATGAACGATGACCGCCTGGAGCCGGGGGAGCGCTGCGCCTCCACCTCCAACCGCAATTTCGAGGGCCGGCAGGGCGCCGGCGGGCGCACCCACCTGGTGAGCCCGGAAATGGCGGCCGCCGCGGCGGTGGCCGGTCATTTCGTGGACGTCAGCAGATTGTAGGAGAAGGAGGAGACGCCAATGAACCTCAGGTTATCCGCCCTGTGCGTGCTGATCGTCGCGGCGCTGGGACTGGCGGGATGCAACACGGTCCAGGGCATGGGCAGGGACATCGAGGCCGCCGGCGAGGCCATCCAGAAATCCACGAGATAGGATTCAAGTGGAAAAATTCGTTCGACGCGAGGGGCTGGTGGCCCCCCTGGACCGGGCCAACGTGGACACCGACGCCATCATTCCCAAGCAGTTCCTCAAGTCCATCAAGCGCAGCGGCTTCGGGCCGAACCTGTTTGACGAGTGGCGCTACCTGGACCGGGGCGAACCCGGCATAGACAACTCGAAGCGCCCGCTCAACCCGGACTTCGTGCTCAATCAGCCGCGCTACCGGGGCGCCACGGTGCTGCTGGCGCGGGAGAATTTCGGCTGCGGCTCCTCCCGGGAGCATGCGCCCTGGGCGCTGCAGGACTTCGGCTTCCAGTCGGTGATCGCGCCCAGCTTCGCCGACATTTTCTTCAACAACTGCTTCAAGAACGGTCTGCTTCCCATCGTGCTGGACGCGGCGGTGGTGGACCGGCTGTTCCGCGAGGTGCAGGCGAATCCCGGCTACCGCCTGGCCATCGACCTGGAGAAACAGACTGTTTCCACGCCGTCGCGGGAGGAGTTCCATTTCGAGATCGATCCCTTCCGGAAGTATTGCCTGAGCAACGGCCTGGACGAGATCGGGCTCACCCTGCGCCACGCCGAAAAGATCCGCGCCTACGAGGAACGCCGGCGCCAGGAGCAGCCGTGGTTGTTTCTATGACGCACTCACCGCGAAGGACTCGGAGGACCCAGAGGAGTTCCTCTGTCTGTTTTCCTCCACGACCTTTGCGCCCCCTGCGTCGGGAGGTTTCTCTGCCATGAAGGTCGCGGTATTGCCTGGAGACGGCATCGGCCCCGAGATCGTGGCCGAAGCGGTCAAGGTGCTGGAGCGGCTGCGCCGCGACGGCCTTCCCATCGAGATGGAGCACGCGCCCATCGGCGGCGCGGGGTTCGACGCCGGCGGGGATCCGCTGCCGGCGGCCACGCTGGACCTCGCCAGGGCGGCGGACGCAGTGCTGCTGGGCGCCGTGGGCGGGCCGCAGTACGATGCGCTGCCCCGCCCGCAGCGGCCGGAGCAGGGGCTGCTGCGCATCCGCAAGGAACTGGGCGTGTTCGCCAATCTGCGCCCGGCCATGGTGTATCCGGAGCTCGCGGAGAGTTCGGCGCTGAAGGCCGAGGTGGTGTCAGGCCTAGATATCCTGATCGTGCGCGAACTGACCGGGGACATCTATTTCGGCCAGCCCAAGGGCATCCGGCAGAACGCCCGCGGCGAGCGCGAGGGTTTCGACACCATGCTCTACGCCGAGAGCGAGATCCGGC
>DASTHR010000495.1:0-9380 GCA_035718105.1 Burkholderiales bacterium | reverse complement strand
TCACCTGCGGTGAATCGAAATAGAAGCGCTGGCCGATGGCGAACCGCGCCCTCTCCCGCCCGTCCTGGTGCAGCAGTCGCGAGATCAGCGCGACGGTAAGCTGGTTGGCGTCGTTGACCCGGTCGCCGCCGAGGAAGCGATTCTCCAGGAACAGCTGCGCGAAGTTGAAGTCCGCCTCCGCGCTGTCGTACACCGGCAGGGTGCGCTGGTCCCGGAAAGGCGCGTTCACGTAGAACGCGCGGGGCTCCAGGGTCTGGGTATAGTTCTCGCCCCCCAGTCCCACGTCGCGTTCGAAGCGCAGCCCGCCGTCCAGGCTGTAGATCGGGACCGTCAGGTCATCGTCCTGGCGCGAAGAGGGGTTCGAGTACGTGTATTTCGCGTAATGCAGGCTCACCCGCGGCACCAGGAAGGTGCCGGGCGTGACCAGGGGATAGCTCAGGGTGGGGTACAGCAGCAGGCGGTCGCCGCTCACCTGGGTCTGCTGCGGATTCTTGAAGTCCACATACTCGCCCGTGAATCCGAGGTCGAAGCCGCGCACATTGAGCCGGTTCGCCGCCAGGGTGAATTGCGGCTCACGGTTATACGGGGGGGTGACGGGTGCCAGCGGGTCCTGCAGGGTCTGGAAGGCCTGGTAGCGCGCCAGCGCCGACCACCACCCGCCGCTGTAGGTCAGGTAACCCTCCTGCGGCAGGGTGATGGTGGACGTGACGGCGACCCGGTTGCCGAAGTCGCGCAGGAAATTGTCGTCGGAGACCTTCTGGTAATTCACGACCCCGGAGAACCCGTAGCCGAAGTTGTGGTTGTGCTGCAGCAGAATCGCCCAGCGGTCCCGGTCCGCTTCCTTGTCGTTGCCCAGCCAGTCGCCGCGGGCCACGCCGTTGAAATTCCTGAACAGGTAGCGGTACTCGGCGTCGAGCATGATCCCCCGCTTGGACATGAAACGCGGGGCGATGGTGGCGTCCATGTTCGGGGCGATGTTCCAGTAATAGGGCACCGTGACGTCAGTGCCCGTGGTTTCCGTCGTTCCCACCACCGGCGGCAGCAGGCCGGTCTTGCGCTCGCCGGTGAGGGGGAAGTCAACGTAGGGCGAGTACAGGATGGGCACGCCCAGGAAATCCAGCCGCGCATGGCGCGCGACCCCCAACTGCTGCGCCTGATCGATTTCCAGACCCTCGGCGCGCAGGTACCAGTCGTCGTTGCCCGCCGGGCACATGGTGAACGAGGCCTTGGTGGCGCGGTAGCGCTGATCGCCCTCGAGCAGAATTTCCGTGGCGTTCCCGCGCCCCGCGAGCCCGCCGGGGCCCGTCGCGGCGCCGAGGACGTAACGCGGCGACTCGACGCTGCCCTGGCGGGTGTCCAGGTTGATCTGTCCCCGGGTGCCTTCCACGCGGGTGTCTCCCTGGGTCAGGCGCAGGTTGCCTTCCGCCATCACGTCATTGCTCGCCGTCTCGTAGCGCAGACGGTCCGCCTGCACGCTCTGACCGTGGCGGCGCAATTCGGCATTGCCTTCGGCCTCCAGGTATTGATCCTGCACCCCTTCGACCCGGTCGGCGGCCAGGAAGGTGGGCACCGGCTCGTCCTTCGGGATTGGCCGCAGCCCGGGGCTGGGCCGCAGCGCCAATGCCGGCTCCGTCGCCGGGGCAGGCGGAACGGGCAGGAGGTCGACTCGAGCCGGCGCGGCTGTGGCCGTCGCCGGGGGTGCCGCGGGGGCAGCCGGGGTGGCCACCTTGGGGGGCGCAGGGGCAAGCAGCCCCGGATCCACCTCGAACCTGGGCAGGCCCAGCGGTCCGGGTGGCGGCGTCGGCGCGGCGGGCCGCGGGGCGGTGGACGCTCCCGGCACAACCCGCGCCCGCGCAGGCGCTTCGGGCGGCGGCGATTCCTGCGCCGCGGGAGGGGGCGTCCCGCCAGCGGGGACGACGGGTTCTCCGGCCGGGGCCGGTGGCATCGGCTCGGCTCGTGGGGCCGGGGCCGGGGGCGCCGGCGCCGGGGTCGCAGCCGGGGCGGTTTCCCGCGGCGTCTTCGGGGACGCGTCGGACGCACCCGGGGGGACCGCGCCCGGGGTTTCGGGGGGAGCCGCCGGCGATGGCGGACTCGTCTCCGGTGCCGCGGACTGCACCGCGCCTGGGGGAGCCGCAGGTTCCGGTCCTGCCCTGGGGGGCTGCGCCGTTTCGGCGACCGGCTGTTCCTCGGGCTTGGGCGGCGGGGGCTTTGGCGCGCCGATCAGCGCGGGATCCACCTCCAGGCTGGGCAGGCCCATGGGCTGCGCGAGCGCGGCGGGCGCAAACAGGCACGCCAGGGCGATGGCCACTGGCTTGATCCGGGTCGTCACAGTGATTTGGGCGCGGGAGCGAGGTGCTAAAATCGCACAAAACCATCCTCCGCGCAATCGCGCATCGACCCCGTGAGACGTCTGCAGGACCTTGAAAACTGGCTGAAAATCTGCTTGCGTGGCGAGCCCTACGAGATCGCGCCGGCGTCCGCCGACGCGAGCTTCCGGCGCTATTTCCGGGTGCGGGTGGCGGGGCGCAGCTATGTCGCCATGGATGCCCCGCCGGACAAGGAGGATTGCCGCCCCTACATCCATGTGGCGACACTGTTCGGCGCCGCCGGAGTGCATGTGCCCATCGTGCTGGAGCAGGATCTGGCCCAGGGCTTCCTGCTGCTCACCGACCTGGAAAGCACTACCTACCTGGAGGCACTCAGCGACGCCACGGCCCCGACGCTGTATCGCGACGCCATCGACGCCCTGGTGAAAATCCAGCTCGCCAGCCGCCCGGGTGCCCTGCCGGAATACGACGCGGACCTGCTCAACCGGGAGCTGCGGCTGTTCCCGGACTGGTATGTGGCGAAGCACAAGCAGGTTTCCCTCACCCCGTCCCAGACCGAGGCACTGGAGAGCACGTTCGAGTTGGTGCTGCGCAACAACCTGGCCCAGCCCCGGGTGTACGTGCATCGCGACTTCCATTCCCGCAACCTGATGGTGACCGCACCCAATCCCGGCATCCTGGACTTCCAGGACGCGGTCTACGGTCCCGTCACCTACGACCTGGTTTCCCTGTTCAAGGACGCCTACGTGAGCTGGGACGAGGAGCGGGTTCTGGACTGGGCCATCCGCTACTGGGAGCAGGCGAGGCGGTCCGGCCTGCCGGTGGCGGCGGATTTCTACGAGTTCTACCGCGACTTCGAGTGGATGGGCGTGCAGCGCCACATCAAGGTGCTGGGCATTTTCGCCCGGCTCTGCCATCGCGACGGCAAGGAGGGTTACCTCAAGGACATGCCGCTTGTCATGCACTACCTGCGCCGCGCCTGCGAGCGCTACAACGCGCTGCACCCCCTGCTGCGGGTGCTGGACGAGCTCGAGGGTGTCGAGGCCCGCGTTGGCTACACCTTTTAGGGCCATGCTGCTCGCCGCCGGGCGCGGCGAGCGCATGCGGCCCCTGACGGACGCCGTCCCGAAACCCCTGCTGGAGGCGGGCGGGCGCGCCCTTATCGAGTGGCACCTGGCGCGGCTGGGCCGGGCAGGCTTCCGCGACATCGTGGTGAACCACGCCCACCTCGGCGCGCAGATCGAGCGGCGCCTCGGCGACGGAGGGCGTTACGCCGTTCGCATCCGCTACTCGGCGGAAGGCGAAGCCCTGGAGACCGCGGGCGGCATCGCCCGCGCCCTGCCGCTGCTGGGCCCGGCGCCGTTCCTGGTGGTGAACGCCGACGTCTATTGCGAATACGACTTTGCCCGCCTGATTCCGGTGCTGCAGCGCCTGGAGCGCGATCCCGCCGGCGACCGCGCCCACCTGGTGCTGGCGGACAATCCGCCGCACCACGCCGACGGGGACTTCGCGCTGGCGGCCGACCGGGTGCTGGAGCAGGGGCCCCGGCTCACCTTCAGCGGCATAGGCTGCTACCGCCCCGAGCTGTTCGCCGGGGTTGCTGCCGGGGCCAAGGCGAAGCTCGCGCCCCTGCTGCGGGAGGCCATTGCCGCCGGGCGCGCCGGCGGCGAGCACTTCCGCGGGCGCTGGCTGGACGTGGGCACCCCGGAGCGCCTCGCCGCCCTGGACCGGGAACTACGGGCCGCGCCGCCGGCTCAATGATTTGTGCCAGAATCCCCCTTCCTTCCCGGATTGCCCGATGCCTGACATCCAAACCTTTCGCCGGCGGCGCGAGCGCCTGATGCGCGACGTCGGGCGCGGCGTGGTGGTGGTGCCGACCGCCCCGGAGCGCCTGCGCAATCGCGACTCGCACTATCCCTACCGCTTTGACAGCTATTTCTATTACCTCACCGGCTTCCGGGAGCCGGAATCGGTGCTGGTGCTGGTGGCCGGCGAGCAGCCGCGCTCCATCCTTTTTGCCCGGGAGAAGGATCCGGAGCGGGAAATCTGGGATGGCTTCCGCCACGGCCCCGAGGGCGCGCGGGAGGCCTTCGGCTTCGACGAGGCCCATCCGGTGGCGGCGCTCGACGAGCGCATGCCCCTGCTGCTCGCCGACCAGCCGGCCCTGCACATGCACCTCGGCGCCGACCCGGACTGGGATGCCCGGGCCGTCGGCTGGATCAACCGGGTGCGGGCGCAGGCCCGGACCGGGGTTGTCGCGCCCGCCGCCATCAACGACGTCCGTGTCACGCTGGACGAGATGCGCCTGATCAAGGACGCGGCGGAAATCGCGCTCATGCGCGGCGCGGCGGAGATTGCCGCCGCCGCCCACCGCCGCGCCATGGTTGCCGCGCGCCCGGGGATGCGCGAGTACCAGGTCGAGGCCGAGCTGCTGCACGAGTTCCGCCGCCGGGGCGCCCAGGCGCCGGCCTATTCCCCCATCGTCGCCGCGGGCGCCAACGCCTGCGTGCTGCACTATGTCGAGAATGACGCGGCGCTGCGCGACGGCGACCTGCTGCTGATCGACGCCGGCTGCGAGCTGGACGGCTATGCCTCCGACATCACGCGGACCTTCCCGGTGAGCGGCCGCTACGCCGGGGAGCAGAAGGCGGTGTACGAGCTGGTGCTCGCGGCCCAGGCCGCGGCCATCGAGCGCGTGGGCCCCGGCAGCTCCTGGGACGCGCCCCACGAGGCGGCGGTTAAGGTGCTGGCGCAGGGCTTCGTCGATTTCGGCCTGTGCGTCGGCAGCGTGGACTCGGTGGTCGAGTCCGGGGACTACCGCCGCTTTTACATGCATCGCACCGGGCACTGGCTGGGCATGGACGTGCATGATGCCGGCGACTACAAGCGCGAGCGCCAGTGGCGCCCCCTGGCGCCCGGGATGACCCTTACGGTGGAGCCCGGCTGCTACATCCGCCCGGCGCAGAACGTCCCGGAGGGCTTCTGGAACATCGGCGTGCGCATCGAGGACGACGTGCTGGTGACCGACGCTGGCTGCGAGGTGCTGACCATTGCCGCGCCCAAGACCGTCGCCGAAATCGAGGCGCTGATGGCGGCGGCGGGAGGGCGGGGGTGAGCGCCGACTACGCCGTAGCCGTGATCGGCGGCGGTCCGGTGGGGGCCGCGCTGGCGCTGGCGCTGCGCGGCGGCGGGATCTCCGCCGCGGTGCTGGAGGCGCGCGGGAATCCGGCCGCGGCGGCGGACCCGCGGGCGCTGGCCATCTCCTGGGGCAGCCGCCTGATCCTGGAGCGCCTCGGGGTGTGGGCGAGCATTCCCGCCACCGCGATCCGCGGCATCCATGTCTCCAGCAAGGGCAGCTTCGGCCGCGCGCTTCTGCAGGCGCGGGAGTGCGGCGTCCCCGACCTGGGTTATGTGGTGAGTTACCGCGACCTGCACCGGGCGCTGCACGAGGCCCTGGCCGCCTCGGGCGCAGACTACCTCACGGGTGCCGAGGTGTGCGACGTGGATTGCGCCGCCGAGTCGGGCCGCGTCGCCTTCCGCCGCGGCGACGAGGCGCGGCAGGCGACCGCGCTACTGGTGGTCCTGGCCGACGGCGGACGCCTGGCGCAGAGCGTGCGGGGGGTGCGCCGCAGCGAGCGGGAATACGGCCAGTGGGCGGTGGTCGCGGAGGTGGGCACCGATCGCCCCCACGGCAATGTTGCCTACGAGCGCTTCACCGCGGGCGGCCCCGTCGCGCTGCTGCCCCGGGGCGAGGGCTATGCGCTGGTGTGGACCGCGGCGCCGGAACCGGCGCAGGAACTTCTCGCGTTCGAGGACGCCGCTTTCCTCGCGCGGTTGCAGGCGCACTTCGGCGCGCGCGCCGGCCGCTTCGTCCATGCCGGCCCGCGGGCGGGCTTTCCCCTGGCGCTGCGCGAGGCCGACGCACCGGGCATGCCCCGGCTCGCGCTGCTGGGCAACGCGGCCCACACCCTGCATCCGGTGGCCGGGCAGGGGTTCAACCTCGGATTGCGCGATGCGTGGGAACTCGCGCAGCTTCTGCTGCACCGTCGCGGGGCCGATCCCGGAAGCGATGCGCTGCTTCGCGAGTTCCGCGCCCGCCGCCGCGTCGACACCGAGGGCGGCATCCTGTTCACCGATTCCCTGGTGCGCATCTTCTCCAACGATCTGCCGCTCCTGTCCGCCGCCCGCGGCGCCGCCCTCACCGCCCTCGACCTGCTGCCGTCCGCCAAGCGTTTCCTCGCGCGGCGCATGATGTTCGGCGCCCGGGGCTGAGCGCGGCGCGGCATCGCCGCCGCAACCGGCTTGGCCGGGGACCCGGTTTGGGCATAAAATGCTCCCCCTTTCCCCACGCCATGCGCATCGGCCCGCACCAGCTCAGGAACAACCTCATCGTGGCCCCCATGGCGGGTGTCACCGATCGTCCATTCCGCCAGCTTTGCAAGACCCTGGGCGCGGGGATGGCGGTGTCCGAGATGGTGGCCAGCAACTCCCTGCTCTGGGGCTCGGAGAAGACCAGGCGCCGCGCCAACCACGAGGGGGAGGTGGATCCCATTTCGGTGCAGATCGTGGGCGCGGACCCGGCCATGCTGGCGGAGGCGGCCCGCTACAACGTCGGGCAGGGCGCCCAGATCATAGACATCAACATGGGCTGTCCCGCGAAGAAGATCTGCAATGTCATGGCGGGATCGGCGCTGCTGCAGGACGAGCCGCTGGTGGCGCGCATCCTGGAGACGGTGGTGGGCGCGGTCGACGTCCCCGTCACCCTGAAGATCCGCACCGGCTGGGACCGGCAGAACCGCAACGCGGTGCGCGTCGCGCGCATCGCGGAGGCCGCGGGCATCCAGGCGCTGGCGGTGCACGGCCGCACCCGCGCCTGCGGCTACACCGGCGATGCGGAGTACGACACCATCCGCGAGGTGAAGGCGGCGGTGACGATTCCGGTGATCGCCAACGGCGACCTCACCACGCCCGAGAAGGTGAAGCAGGTGCTCGATCACACCGGCGCCGACGCCGCGATGATCGGGCGCGCGGCGCAGGGCCGGCCCTGGATCTTCCGCGAGATCCGGCATTACCTGGAGACCGGCGGGAAGCTGCCGGCGCCGGAGGTGAGCGAGATCCACAGCGTGCTGGTGCGGCACCTGCACGACCTGTACGCGTTCTACGGCGAGCAGACCGGGGTGCGGGTCGCCCGCAAGCACATTTCGTGGTACACGAAGGGGCTGGCCGGATCGGCGGCGTTCCGCCATGCCATGAACCGGCTGGAGACGGTGGCGGATCAGCTTGCCGCCGTGGGGCGGTTTTTCGGGGAGCTGGCGGCGCGGGATTCGCGCCTCAGCTATGTCGAGGGCTGCGTCGAGGGGGAGGCGGCGTGAGTGGAGAGAACGAGTTGTCGCGCTGCGTGCGGCGCGCCGTGGAGAGCTATTTCCGCGATCTGGATGGCGAGAAGCCCAATTCCATCTACGACCTGGTCATCGGCTACGTGGAGAAGCCGATGCTGGAGGCGGTGCTGCGCCATGCGGAGGGCAACCAGACCCTGGCCGCGGACATGCTGGGGCTCAACCGGAATACCCTGCGCAAGAAGATCAAGGCCCACCGCATCAAGATGTAACAAACCTTTTTTCCGCCAACCGCCATGAGCCACGTGAAGCAGGCGCTGATCAGCGTATCCGACAAGACCGGCATCCTTGAATTCGCCCGCGGCCTGAACGCCCTGGGTGTGCGCATCATCTCCACCGGCGGCACCGCCAGGATGCTCGCCGAATCCGGCGTCGCGGTCACCGAGATCGCCACCTATACCGGGTTCCCGGAAATGCTCGACGGCCGGGTGAAGACCCTGCATCCCAAGGTACACGCCGGCATCCTGGCGCGGCGCGACCTGGACGAGCACATGTCCGCCATGGACGACCTGGGGATTCCCACCATCGACCTAGTGGCGGTGAACCTCTATCCCTTTGCCCAGACCGTGGCCCGGCCGGGCTGCACCCTGGAGGACGCCGTCGAGAACATCGACATCGGCGGACCCGCGATGGTGCGCTCGGCGGCGAAGAACTGGGAGCATGTGGCGGTGGTCACCGAGCCCGCCGACTACGCGGCGTTGCTGGCGGAGATCAGGTCCTCCGGCGGCACCAGCCGCGAGACCCGTTTCCGCCTTGCGCAGCGCGCCTTCTCCCACACCGCGGCCTATGACGGCGCCATCAGCAACTGGCTCACCGCCGCCAGCCTCGCCGGCGAGCGCGCGGCCTTTCCCCAGCGCCTGAACCTGAGTTTCGAGAAGGTGCAGGAAATGCGCTACGGCGAGAACCCGCACCAGGGCGCGGCGTTCTACCGCGACCTCGCCCCGGCCCCGGGCAGCCTGGCGCATTTCACACAGCTCCAGGGAAAGGAACTGTCCTACAACAACATCGCGGACGCCGACGCCGCCTGGGAGTGCGTGAAGACGTTCGACCGGCCCGCCTGCGTCATCATCAAGCACGCCAATCCCTGCGGCGTGGCGGTGGGCGAGGACCCGCTGGCCGCGTATCAGCGCGCCTTCACCACCGACCCCACGTCCGCCTTCGGCGGCATCATCGCATTCAACCGGCCCCTGGACGGGCGGGCGGCGGAGGCGGTGGTGAAGCAGTTCGTGGAGGTGGTGATCGCGCCGGCCGTGACCGAGGAGGCGCGCGCGGTGTTCGCGCCCAAGGCCAATGTGCGCCTGCTCACCGTGCCCCTTGAGCCCGGCTGCCAGGCCCTCGACCTGAAGCGGGTCGGCGGCGGCCTGCTGGTGCAGGGGCCGGACGCCATGAACGTCACCCGCGAGGGCCTGCGCGTGGTGACGAAGCTCGCCCCCACGCCGCAGCAGATCGACGACCTGCTGTTCGCCTGGCGCGTGGCCAAGTTCGTGAAGTCCAACGCCATCGTCTTCTGCGGCGGCGGCCAGACCCTGGGCGTGGGCGCGGGACAGATGAGCCGGGTGGACAGCGCCCGCATCGCCGCCATCAAGTCCCAGAACGCGGGCCTGACGCTGCAGGGATCGGTGGTGGCCTCCGACGCCTTCTTCCCGTTCCGCGACGG
>DASTHR010000494.1:0-4614 GCA_035718105.1 Burkholderiales bacterium | reverse complement strand
GGCACATCGTGGCCCTGGGCCTTGAGCGCATCCGAGATGTCGATGTTGGTCACCGAGCCGAACAGCTTGCCGTCCACGCCCGCCTTGCGCGTGATCTGGAGCATCAGCCCGTCCAGCTTCTGGGCCTTCTCCTGGGCGGCGCTGAGCTTGTCGGTCTCCGCCTTCTCCAGTTCGCCGCGGCGGGTCTGGAACTCCTGGATCGCCGCCGCGGTGGCGCGCATGGCCTTGCCCTGGGGAATAAGGTAGTTGCGGGCGAAGCCGTTCTTCACCTTGACGATGTCGCCGAGCTGCCCGAGGTTCTGGATCTTCTCCATCAGGATGATTTCCATGTCGCCCTCGCTCAGTGCAGGTCGGTGTAGGGCAGCAGCGCCAGGTAGCGCGCGCGCTTGATGGCGGTGGCCAGCTGGCGCTGGAAATGCGCCTTGGTGCCGGTGATTCGGGCCGGGATGATCTTGCCCGTCTCGTTGACGAACTCCTTCAGCACATCCACGTCCTTGTAGTCGATCTGCTTGACCTTCTCCGCGGTGAAGCGGCAGAACTTGCGGCGCCGGAACAGCCCGCGGCCGCCGCCGCGCCCGCCCTTGCGGTCGCCGCCGCGCCCGCCTTCCTTGCGTCTTGCTCCAAAAGCCATGTTTGCTTTCCTTATCCGATGATTTCGAAACTGTTCACATGCAGCACCGGTTGCCGGCTGCCGCGGCTGCGGGTGGCGAGAAAGCCCTCGAGCCGCACCGCGGTCCCCGCCTCCAGCAGCGCCGCCCTGCGCGCCGCCTCGCCCACCGCCATCGCCGCCACCTCGCACTCGACGCTGCGGGCGATGCCCGCCTCGACCTGGCGCGAGACGTGGTTCACGGCGAATTCGACGATGGGGGTCCCGGCAGGAGTGTGGCGCAGGTCGCCCATCTCAGCGATGCGCCCGCCCAGCAGGACCCGGTTGCTGTCCAATGGTCATGCCGCCGGCGATTCCGCCGCGGCCGGCTCGCGCGCCTCCGGTTCCGACGGGGCCGCGACGGGTCGCGCCTTCTCCTCCCGCATCATGGGCGAGGGCGTGGTCACCGCCTCGTCCATCTGCACCACCAGGTGGCGCAGCACGGCGTCATTGAAGCGGAAGGCGTGGTTCAACTCGTCCAGGGTGGCCTGGTCGCACTCGATGTTCATGAGCACGTAGTGGGCCTTGTGCATCTTCTGGATCGGGTAGGCCAGCTGGCGCCGGCCCCAGTCCTCGAGGCGATGGACCGTGCCGCTGCGGGCGGCCACCATGCCCTTGTAGCGCTCGATCATGGCGGGCACCTGCTCGCTCTGATCGGGGTGAACGATGAAAACGATCTCGTAGTGTCGCATCGAGTCTCCTTTTGGGTTGAAGCCCCCCGCCTGCGACGGTCGGTGGGGCAAGGATGGCGAATTGTCCCGCCGGGTTCCGCCGGGAAGCCGGGCATTATAGCGGAGTTACCCCGCTAATCCAAGGGCTTGGGTTTGCCGGCGGGCGCCGGCGCGGCGAGCCTCTGGCGGCGTGCCTCGAACAGGCAGATGCCGGCGGCAACGGACACGTTCACGCTTTCCACGGTGCCCTGCATGGGAATGGCCACCAGCTCGTCGCAGGTCTCCCGGGTCAGCCGCCGCAGGCCCTCCCCTTCCGCCCCCAGCACCCAGGCCAGGGGACCGGCGAGGCGAGCGCCGTACAGGCTGCCCTCCGCGTCCCCGGCCGTGCCCACCGTCCAGATGCCGCGCTCCTTGATCTCCCGCAGGGTGCGTGCCAGATTGGTGACCGCGAAGAAAGGAACCGTCTCCGCGGCGCCGCAGGCCACCTTTTCCACCGTGGCGTTGATGCCGCAGGCCCGGTCCCGGGGGGCGATCACCGCGTGCACCCCGAAGGCGTCCGCGCTGCGCAGGCAGGCGCCAAGGTTGTGGGGATCCTGCACACCGTCGAGCACCAGGAGCAGCGGCGGCTCCCGCAGCCCGTCCAGCACCTCCTCCAGGTCGGCGGCCCGGGATCCCGCCTCCACCCGCGCGGCCACGCCCTGGTGGCGCCCGCCGCGGGCAATGCCGTCCAGTCGCGCCGCGTCCGCCTCGATCAGCCGGGCGCCCTTCGACCGGGCCAGGTCCAGCAGGGCGCGCATGCGCGGGTCGTGGCGGGCGGCGTCGAAGTAGATCTCGCGCAGCGCCGATGCGTCCTGGCGCAGCCGTGCCGTCACCGCGTGGAAGCCGTAAATGTGGCGCTCGGACATGGGGAGCCGGAAGCCGTCAGTCGCGAGCCGTGGCCAGCCCGATCAGCGGTCGTCGCGGCGGGCGCGGCGGGGCTGGGCGCGGCCGCGGCCCGAAGCGACACCGGCCTGCGCCTCGTCCGGCACGAAATCGATCTTCGCCGCCTCCATGTCCACCCTCACCACCCGTACCCGCAGCCGGTCGCCGAGACGGAAACTGCGGCGGCTGCGCTCGCCCACCAGCATGTGGCGCGCGGCATCGTGGTGGTAATAGTCCGCGCCCAGCTCGGAGACATGCACCAGCCCCTCCACGTACACGTCGTCCAGGGCCACGAACAGGCCGAAGGGCGCCACCCCGCTGACGGTCCCCGCGAAGGCTTCTCCCACCCGGTCCTGCATGAAGTAGCACTTGAGCCAGGTCTGCACGTCCCGGGTCGCCTCGTCGGCGCGGCGCTCGGTCATGGAACAGTGGGCGCCGAGCTGCTTCCAGTCGCCCGGCGAATACTTCCCGCCGGAGAGCACGGCCTTGATGGCCCGGTGCACCAGCAGGTCGGGATAGCGGCGGATCGGCGAGGTGAAATGGGTGTAGGACTCGTAGGCGAGGCCGAAGTGGCCGACGTTCTCCGGGCTGTAAACCGCCTGCTGCAGGGAGCGCAGCATCACTGTCTGGATCAGCTGGGCGTCGGGACGGTCGCGCACCTTCTCCAGCAGTGCCGCGTAATCCCGCGCGTGGGGGTCGTCGGCGCCGGAGAGGTGCAGCCCGAACTCCGCCAGGAACTCCCTGAGCGCCGACAGCTTCTCGGGCGTCGGTCCCTCGTGGATGCGGTATAGGGTGGGCTGCTCGTGCGCCCGCAGGAAATCCGAGGCGCAGACATTCGCCGCCAGCATGCACTCCTCGATCAGGCGGTGGGCATCGTTGCGCTTCACGGGCAGGATGCGCTCGATCTTGCCGTGGGCGTCGAACACCATCTCGGTCTCGATGGTCTCGAAATCGATGGCGCCGCGCTTGGCGCGGGCCTTCACCAGCACCTGGTACAGCCGGTACAGGGCCTGCAGGTGCGGAACGAGGGCCTTGCGGCGCTGGGCCTCGGCGCCCCGGGGGTGTTCCAGGATGGCCCAGACCTCGTTGTAGGTGAGGCGGGCCGCGGAGCGCATCACCGCCGGGTAGAAGCGGTATTCGCCGAGGTCCCCTTTCGGTCCGATCGCCATCTCGCAGACCATGCACAGCCGCTCCACCTCCGGATTGATGGAGCACAGGCCGTTGGAGAGCGCCTCCGGCAGCATCGGGATCACCCGGCGCGGGAAGTACACCGAGTTGCCGCGCTCCAGGGCGTCGCGGTCCAGGGCGTCCCCCGGACGCACATAGTGGCTCACGTCGGCGATGGCGACCCACAGCCGGAAACCCCGGCCCTCCGGCCGGCAGTGCACGGCATCGTCGAAGTCCCGGGCGGTCTCCCCGTCTATGGTCACCAGCGGCAACTCCCGCAGGTCCTCCCGCCCCGCCATGTCCCTTTTCTGGACCTGCTGCGGATAGCGGTCGGCAAGCGCCTCCGCGTCCCTCGAGAACTCCCGGGGCAGATCGTGCTTGCGCAGCGCGATCTCGATCTCCATCCCCGGGTCGGCGTAATTGCCCAGCACCTCCGTCACCCGACCGATGGCCTGGGCGGTCTCGCTCGGGTGCTCGATGATCTCCACCGTCACCACCTGCCCCGGGCGCGCGCCACCGGTCTGATCCGCGGGAACCAGAATGTCCTGGTTGATGCGCCGGTTCTCCGCCACCACGAAAGCAATGCCGTGCTCCACGTAAAGGCGCCCCACCACCTGGCCCGGGCCCCGCTCCAGCACCTCGACGATCTTGCCCTCGGGGCGTCCCCGGCGGTCGGTGCCGGTGATGCGCACCATGGCGCGGTCGCCGTGCAGCACCTTGTTCATCTGCTTGGGCGACAGGAAGATGTCGGCCCCGCCGGCCTCGGGAATGAGGAAACCGAAGCCGTCGGGGTGGCCCTCGACCCGACCCCGCACCAGGTCCAGCTTCTCCACCACGCACAGCGCGCCCTTGCGGTTGCGCATGATCTGGCCGGCGCGCTCCATCGCCTCGAGGCGGCGAGCGAAGGGTTCCCTCTCGGCGCCGGTGATGTCCAGCAGCCGCTCCAGTTCCTCCGCGGGAACAGGCACCCCCTGCTCCGCCAGCAACTGCAGGATGAACTCCCGGCTGGGCAGCGGATGCTCATAGCGGTCGCGCTCGCGCGCGAGCCAGGGGTCCGAGTTTCTGATCGAGCGCTTCTTCATTTGACAAAACAGCGTGTTGACACTAAATTACGCCCCTCTTGCCCAGGTGGCGGAATTGGTAGACGCACTAGTTTCAGGTACTAGCGGGTAACTCCGTGGAGGTTCGAGTCCTCTCCTGGGCACCATA
>DASTHR010000493.1:0-3616 GCA_035718105.1 Burkholderiales bacterium | reverse complement strand
CGTGGAAAGCTTCGGCGTGAACTGGGCCACCGCCAGCCCGCCCCGTCCCTACACCTTCAGCGTGGCGGAGGACCTGACGGAATTCGAAGCGCAACTCGCGCGTTTCCGGACCAGCCTCGCCGGTTGGCTGGGTGGCATGTCCCTGCTGCTGCTCGCCGCCCTCGGGCTGGCCCTGCGCTGGGGCCTGGGGCCGCTGCGGCGCGTCGCAGAAGAGCTTCGCGCGGTGGAGTCCGGCCGGCAGGAGCGGATCGAGGGCAGCTATCCCACCGAGCTCAAGGCCCTCACCGACAACCTGAACGCGCTGCTCGCCCAGGAGCGCGCGCGGCAGACCCGGCTCGCCAACGCCATGGGCGATCTCGCCCACAGCCTGAAGACGCCCCTCGCGGTCGTGCGCGGAGCCATTTCCGAGCCGGGAACGGACCGGGTGCTGGCCGCCACGCTGGAGGAGCAGGTGGCGCGCATGGACAAGGTGGTGGCGCATCACCTGCAGCGCGCCAGCGCCGGCACCGTGTCGCGGCTGGCGGCGCCGGTGCCTGTGCGGCCCCTGGCCGAGAAGCTGGTCGCCACCTTGTCCAAGGTGCATCGGGACAAGGCCGTGCGGACCTCCCTGAACATGGCCGAGGGGGTGGCTTTCCGCGGGGTGGAGGGCGACCTGATGGAGATCCTGGGCAACCTTCTCGACAACGCCTGGAAGTGGTGTCGCGGGCAGGTGCGCGTCAGCGCGCATCGCGCGGCCGACGGATTCATCCTCACCGTGGAGGACGACGGCCCCGGCATGGAACCCACGGAGGCCGAGCGCCTGCTGGAGCGCGGCGTGCGCGCCGACGAATCCGTCCCCGGCCATGGCATCGGTCTGGCCACGGTGCGCGACATCGCCGCCGCCTATGGTGCCGAGATTGCCATCGAGCGCAGCGAATTCGGGGGGGCCCGGATCCGGGTGCGCTTCCCCGCCTGAATCTGCCGTTTATCAACTCACGCTGCGGCGCAGCACGATGTTGTCGCTACGGGACAACATTCCAAGCTATTGGCCCATAAGGGGTTTTAATGACCCCGTCACAATGCCTGTCGCTCCGGGACGACGATATCATGCCCCCGGCAGCTTGCTCCGGATTGCGGGATTCTCACGTAACCCTCTGAATAACCGGTATTCAGAGTTGTCTGGCACAGACCTTGCGAGACTCTGGCCAGCCAGGCTCCGCGCAAATCACGGTTTCGCTGCGGGGATTCTGATGAATCCCGCGGCGGCGGGGAGCCCGGCCACATAAAACACAACCGCCCGGGTTCTCCGGGCGGAGCCGAGGAGGGCCCTGCCCGGCGCCGCAGCCAGCGGCGTCCAGGCGCCCGAGCCTCCCGGGACGGAAGTTCCTGTCCCCGGGGGTGGCAATCACAGGAAGTTGCGCTGCGCCCCCGCGCACGCGTCCCGGATTGCCGGCACTGAAAACAGGAAAGGAGCTCAACATGGTCGAACCATTGCTCAGAGGCGTTGCGAAATTCCAGCGCGGCTACTACCGCAGGAACCGGGAGCGGTACGCGCAGCTGGTGAAACAAGGCCAGAACCCCGACACCCTGTTCGTCACCTGCGCTGACTCCAGGATCCTGCCGGACCAACTCACCGGTGCGGACCCGGGCGAGTTGTTCGTGCTGCGCAACGTGGGGAACATGATTCCGCCCCATGACCCCGAACTCGCCGATCCCGGAGTCGGATCGGCCATCGAGTACGCGGTGTCCGTGCTCGACGTCGGCCAGATCATCGTCTGCGGCCATTCCCATTGCGGCGCCTGCGCGGCGCTGTACGCGGGCCCCAAGGAGGAGGACATGCCGCTCACACGCAGGTGGCTGGAGCAGGGCGCGCGGGTGCGCGACATCGTGCTCGAGAAGGCGGGCGGCTCCCGCGACACCGTGGAGTCGCTGTTCAGGAGCGGGCATCGCCGCGAGGAACTGCTGCGGGCGACCGAGAAGGCCATGGTGGTGCAGCACCTCGAGAACCTGAAGCGCTACCCGGTGGTGGCGAAGCGGGTGGAATCGGGGCGCCTCGCGGTCCAAGGCTGGTACTACGCCATCGAGTCCGGGGAAATCGAGTTCTACGATCCCGACCGGCTCGCCTTCGTGCCGCTGCCCCAGGCCGAGGCGCTCGCGTCGTAGGCGCGCCGCACGGCACAAGCGGAGCCTCGCAGGGCGGGCACGGCCGGACCGGCCGATCCCCCGGGCGACGGCCGTCCCGCGGCAGCGCGGGGTCACAACAAGGAAAAGGAGTTATCGCATGAAACAGCTGCTCTCGAAATTCAGCATGAACAACCTGTTCGCGGGCCTCATCGTCGCGGTGGTGGCGCTGCCCCTGTGCATTGCCTTCGCCGTCGCCTCCGGCGTCACGCCCATGGCGGGCGTGGTCTCCGGCGTGGTCGGCGGCTTCATCGCGGCGGCCTTCGGCAGCTCCCGCTTCCAGGTTTCCGGGCCGGCGGCGGCCTTCATCACCATCCTGTATGGCATCACCGCGGAGCACGGCTTCCCGGTGCTGCTGGCCTCCACCCTGGTGGCGGGCGTCGTGGTGATAGCCATCGGCCTGTTGCGGCTGGGCCGCATCATGGACCTCATGCCCCACTCGGTGATCGTGGGCTTCACCGCAGGCATCGGCGTGCTCATCTTCCTCGGCCAGCTTCCCGCCGCCTTCGGCCTTCCTTCCGAGGGCAAGACCGTTCTCGACAAGCTGGGGTCCGCCGTGGCCCACGCGGGATCCGCCAACTTCCACGAGTTCCTGGTGCTGGCCGTGACCGTGGCGGTGGCGCTGCTGTGGGGCAGAACGCGCCACGCGCGCTCGGCGCCGGCGCCGCTGGTGGCGCTGGTGACGGGCACCCTCGCGGCCGCGGGCGTGGGCCTGATGGGCGGGTCGGTGAAGACGGTGGGCGGGCTGTTCGACATGTCCCTGTCCGGGCTGCAGCCCTCGTGGGCCTTCCTGGGCGCGGCCGCCGAACACTGGCGCACCATCCTCGTCTCCGGTGGCGTGCTGGGCGTGCTGATCGCCGTGGAGTCGCTGCTCTCCTCCAAAGCTCTGGACTCCATGGCCGGCGGCAGCCATGACCCCGACAAGGAACTGCGCGGCATCGGCCTGGCCAACATCGCGGTGCCCTTCGTGGGCGGCATCCCGGTCTCCGGCGTGATCGTGCGCGGCAGCACCAACGTCATGAGCGGCGGCACGGAAAAGACCGCTGCCATGATGCACGCCGTGTTCCTCGGCCTGTTCGTGGTGGCGCTGCAGGACGCGATCCGGCTGCTGCCCATGGCGGCGCTGGCCGCGGTGCTGCTGCTAACGGCGCGGCGCCTGGTGGAAGTTCACGAGCTGCGCCGCATCTTCGCCATGGATCGCTGGGAAGGCGCGCTCGCGGTGGTGACCGCCGCCCTCACCGTGGCGGTGGACCTCACGGTGTCGGTGCCGGTGGGGCTGGTGCTGATGCTGCTGCTGGCGTTGCGCCGGATGGCGGACGACCTGCGGGTGGATGTGAAGGAGCGCCACGGCCAGCCGGTGCTGGCGGTGAATTCCAGCGTGACCTTCATGACTGCCTCCGCGGTGCGGGAGGCGCTGGAGCACCACCTGCGGGATGGGAAGCTGCGGGTGCTGGAC
>DASTHR010000492.1:0-5408 GCA_035718105.1 Burkholderiales bacterium | reverse complement strand
TCATGAACCCGATCCGGTTCGGAGAGATCGTCGCGATCGGAGCGGCGTTGATCCCCGGCTGGCCGAAGTAGTCGGCCACGGGCGCCGTGCGCGCGAGCGTGACGAGGATGTAGCCGGGCCCGGCGGCGCCGCCGGCCGCGTAGACGCAGAACGTGTCCGGGCCGAGGACGGCGGGGATCGAGTTGTTCGGATCGAGGAACCCGACCGGCAGCCCGGGGGCGGCGCGCAGCGACACGCTGAGGATCTGGACCGCGTTCGGGGGACCACGGACGATCCGGATCTCGTCGTTCGCGTTGCCCCAGATCGCGTCCGTGCCGCTGGTGCAGAGGGCCGCGAATCCGTCCGCGAGCCGGACCGGCTGCGATGCGTTGCCCAGCGCCTGGCCGGGGACGCCCGCCGCGATCGGGAGGGGCCCCGTGTACGCGTAGGCCACCGTCTGGGGCACGTCGGCCGTCGCCACGCCCGTGTCCAGCGTGACCGTGACGGGGCCGAGCGGCGGCACGCCGTCGGAGACCGGCGCGCGCCCGGTGACGGCCTGGCCGTTGGCCGAGACCGCGCCGGTGACCGAGCCGATCCCGGCGAAGGTGACCGTGACGGACCCGCCGAGCGGGCCGAGCGTGGTCCCGGTGATCGTGAAGTCCTCGGCGCCGGTCGGAGTGAAGGCCAAAGGCGAGATCGACTGCGGGTTCGGCCCCGAGACCGCGTACGTGTAGCCGTCGACAATCTGCTCCGTCCCGCCGTGCAGGGTCGCGACCACGACGTTCACGGCCTGGGCGATGCCGCCCGGCGCGGGGGGCGTCTGCACGGTCATCTCGGTCTCGGAGAGGATCACCCGGTTCGTCGCGGGCATGCCGCCGAAGGTCACGTTGGCGACCCCGGCGGTCAGGAAGTTCGTCCCCGTGATCGTGACCGTGTCCCCGCCGAGGAGGTCGTCGGAAACGGCCGGGCTTACCGCCACGACCGTGAAGTCGATCCCGCCGCCCCCCCCGCCGCCCCCCCCGCCGCCGCCGCTGCCATTCACCTACATGGGCAGCATGCTGGACGGCGACACCCTGACCCTGTTCCTGGTGAAGGGCGACCGCGTGCTCCTGGTGAAGCAGGGCGACACCCTCGAGAACACGTACACCGTGGACAAGGTGGACAGCCGGCAAGTGACATTCACCTACCTGCCACGTAACATTCAGCAAACCCTTAATATTCCGGGGAATCCATGATGCTTTCCGCTTCGGGCCCAGGCATTTCGCGCAGGTTTGCCGCGCTGGCGGCAGCCCTGATCCTCGCCGGCTGCGCCGGAGACCAGTCCTACAAGGAAGGCCTGCGTCTCATTGACCAGGGCCAGTACGAGCAGGGACTCGCCCGGCTGGAGCAGGCAACCCAGGAGAGTCCCAGCGACAGCCGCTTCCGCATGGCGCTGATCACCAACCGCGCCACGGCGGCGGAGCGGTTGATGGCGATGGGCGCCGCCGCTGAGGCCAGCGACCGGCCCAAGGAGGCGGAGGCGCTCTACCGGCGCGCCCTGGGGGTGGACCCCAGCAACCCGCGCGCCCGGGAGGCGTTGCGGGTCATCGAGAAGGCGGATTCCCAGAACGAGGCAGTGAAGCAGGCGCAGGCGGCGCTCGCCAAGAAGGACCTGGACCAGGCCTCGGTGCTGGTCAACGGGGTGCTGCAGGTGAACCCGCGCCACAAGGGTGCGCAGGCGGTGCAGGGGGCGATCGAGCAGGCCCGGTCGCGGGAGATCACCACCCTGCCCCAGCTCAAGTCGCGCTTCACCAAGCCGGTGACCCTGGAGTTCCGCGACGCCAACGTGAAAATGGTGTTCGACGTGCTCTCCCGCACCAGCGGCATCAACTTCGTGTTCGACAAGGACGTGCGGCCCGACACCAAGGTCACCATCTACGTGCGCAACGTGGCGGTGGAGGACGCCATCGACCTGCTGCTGATCCAGAGCCAGCTGGAGAAGAAGGTGCTCTCCGACAACTCGGTGCTGATCTATCCCAACACGCCGCAGAAGCTGAAGGAATACCAGGACCTCGTCATAAGGACCTTCTACCTCGGCAACGGCGACGCCAAGCAGACGCTCAACCTGATCAAGACCATCATCAAGACCAAGGACGTGTACGTGGACGACCGGCTGAACATGCTGGTGATGCGCGACACGCCCGAGGCCATCCGCCTCGCCGAGAAGCTGATCATCGCCCAGGACCTCACCGAGCCGGAGGTATTGCTGGAGATGGAAGTGCTGGAAATTAATCGCCGGAGAAGTCTTGACCTGGGCATCGAGTGGCCCAGCACCTTCACCGTGCTGCTTCCCAAGGACGGTTCGTCACCCACCATTGCGGACCTGCCGTTCTATGCGGGGCGCGGCATTTCGGGCACCGATATCGGAATGAACATCAACCTGTCCGCGACACTTCGGCAGGACAATTCGCTGTTGAACCTGATTTCGAACCCGCGCATCCGGGTGAAGAACCGCGACAAGGCGCGGGTGCTGATCGGCAACCGGGAGCCGGTGATCACCTCGCAGGTCACGCCCGGCGCCACCAACCCGGTGGTCACCGAGTCGGTGCAGTACCTCGACATCGGCGTGAAGCTGGAGATCGAGCCCACCATCCTGCTGGATGACGAAGTGTCCATGAAGGTCAACATGGAGGTGAGCACCAAGGGCGACACCGTGACCAGCGCCCAAGGCAACGAATATTTCGCGGTCAACACCCGCACCGTGAACACCGTGCTCCGGCTCAAGGACGGCGAGACCGCCGTGATGATGGGTTTCATCCAGGATGACACCACGGAGAGCCGGGGGGGGATCCCTGGTCTGGTCGATCTGCCCTTCCTGTCGCCGCTGTTCTCCAGCGGCTCCACCGACACCAGGAAGAATGAGATCGTTTTCTCCATTACCCCCCGGGTGGTGCGAAACCTGAAGCGCCTGGATGCCGCCAACACCGAGTACTGGTCCGGCACCGAGACCTCGCTGCGCACCAAGCCGCCGATCCTGCAGAGCGCGATGCCCGGAACCGCGATCCCGGCCGCGCCCGCCGCCGGCGGCGCGCGTCCGGCCGCCGCGGCACCCGCCGCCGCGCCGGAGGCCCCGGTTGCGGCCGCCCCGGCCACGGCGCCGGCCCAGGCTGCCGCCCCCGCTAACGTTGCGCCGGCAGCCGATGCCGCGGCCCCGGCCGCGGGTCAGGCCCCGCCCGCCGCGCCGGAGCCGCCTCCGCCGCCCTCCGGAAAACCGCTGGCGCTGACCTTCGCGGCGCCGCCGGAGGCGAAGGTGGGCGACGAGGTCAAGGTCACTCTCAATGCCGACGCCCCCGATCCCCTAATGTCGCTGGGGCTGGTGCTGCGGTACGACGCCACCGCGCTGCAGGTGCTCAAGGTCGAGGAAGGCTCGCTGTTCCGGCAGGGCGGCGCCGCCACCAGCTTCACGGAAAACGTGAACCCCGGCGCGGGCCGGGTGGTGGTCAACATCAAGCGCGAAGTGGAGTCCGGCGCCAAGGGCACCGGCTCGGTGGTCACGGTCACCTTCAAGGTCACGGCCAAGAATGACCGGGCCCAGGTCCAGTTGCTGAGCGCCTCGCCCATCTCCCAGGCCGGAATTCCGATCCGCATCCAGCCCAGCACGCCGCACGCGCTCGCCCTCAAGCCATGAGTCGCCGCTGGGCCCGCCGCGAGGCGGGTTTCACGCTGATCGAGCTGCTGGTGACGATCGCCATCGTCGCCATCCTCGCCAGCATCGCCCTGCCCCTGGCGGAGCTGGCGGTCCAACGCAGCAAGGAGCAGGAACTCAATGCCGCGCTGCGCGAGATCCGCACCGCCATTGACGCCTACAAGACGGCGGCGGATCAGGGACGGGTAAAGAAATCCGTGGAGGAGACCGGCTACCCGCCCAACCTTGAGGTGCTGGTCAACGGCGTCGAGGACGAGAAGGACCCCAAGAAGGCGCGCATTTTCTTCCTGCGGCGCATCCCCCGCGACCCCTTCGGCGACCCGAGGCTGCCGCCGGCGGAAACCTGGGGCAAGCGCAGCTACGAGAGCGCGCCGGATTCCCCCCAGGAAGGCAAGGACGTGTACGACGTGTACTCCCTTTCCAGCGGCACCGGCATCAACGGCGTCCCCTACCGCGAATGGTGAACCTCCTCTCAGCGGCGAAACGCCGGCGCGCGGCCTCGGGCTTCACCCTGGTGGAGCTGCTGGTGGTGATGTCCATCATCGCCCTGCTGCTGGCGCTGGCCGCGCCGCGCTATTTCAAGAGCATCACCCGCGCCGAGGAAGCGGTGCTCAGGGAAAACCTGACCCTGGTGCGCGACGCACTGGACAAGTACTACGCCGACACCGGCAAGTACCCCCCCGACCTCGAGGAACTGGTCAAGAAGCGCTACCTGCGCAAGGTTCCCGAGGATCCCATCACCGGCAGCACGGCCACCTGGATCCTGGTGCCGCCCGACAATCCCGAGAAGGGCGGGGTCTACGACATCCACAGCGGCGCGCCGGGCAACTCCCTATCGGGCACACCCTACGTCGAGTGGTAGCGTCTGCCATGGTTCGGGCGCCGGCCCAGCGCGCATCCCGCCAGCGGGGCTTCACCTACATCGCCATCCTGCTGGCGGTGGCGATCCACAGCGCCGTGCTGGCCGCCGTCGGCATCGTGTGGAGCAACGCCCAGAAGCGCGAACGGGAGAGACAGCTCCTCTACGTCGGCAACGAGTTCCGCAAGGCCATCCGCTCCTACGCGGCCGGCGCCGGCGGGGCGGGCGGCCTGCCCGAATCCCTGGACGACCTGGTGCGCGATCCCCGCACCCCCGCGCTCAAGCGGCACATCCGCCGGATCTACGTGGACCCCATGACCGGAAAGGCGGAATGGGGCCTGGTCCGCTCGGGCGAAGGCAAGGGCATCCTCGGCGTGTACAGCCTGTCCGAGGACGCGCCGCTCAAGGTGAGCAACTTCTCCGAAGAGGACAAGGAGTTCGAAAACAAGGCCAGTTACGGGGAGTGGAAATTCGCCATCCGTCCGGTGCAGGCGCCCAAGCCGGTCCTGCCGGGCACGCCCGGCGCGCCCGCCACGCCGGGCGCCCCCGGAACTCCGGGCGCTCCGCCCACCGCGCCGGGCACCCTGCCGGGAACCCTGCAACCCGCCCAACCCGGAACACCCGCCGCGCCCACGCAACCCGGCACGGCGGCCCCCGCCCCGATCCAGCAGCCCCCGCCGGAGCAGCCGCCCGTTCCGGTGCTGCAACCCACGCAGCCGCAGCAGCCGCCCGTCCCGCCGCCGGCGCAGCCGGCGCCGCAGCCCGCCGCGCCTCCCGCCGAGGACACGCCGCCGGCGCCAGTTCCGGACACCACGCCCGCGCAACCCGAGACACCGCAACCGGCGTCGCCCGCGGAATCCCCCTTCACGCCGGGGCTGCTGACGC
>DASTHR010000491.1:0-3320 GCA_035718105.1 Burkholderiales bacterium | reverse complement strand
GCCGCCTACCCCGGTGACGCGGCGGCCGTTCAGGGGTTCGTGCGCTCCATGCGTCTCAACAAACTGACCGACGGCGATCTCCGGCTCGCGGGTGCGCTGAGCGCGCACCTTGGTCCGGACGGCCACTCCATCGAGCCGCTGGCCGCGCTTTCAACCAAGGATTGGGAGGCGATGATCACGAAGGCACCGCCCACAGACGGCGGTGGGAGTGCCACGGACCGGAACGCGCGGGCACTTGGGTTCCAGGCACAGGTGGAGCGATTGCACCCGCTGCCGGCCTTGCTGGGCCGGTTGGCGACCGGGTCGTTGAATTTCAACGACGCCGATCTCCAGGACATGCCGTCGCTGGTGGCGAAGCATGGCGCAGTCGCGGACGCGCTGCTGAAGAATGGGCCGCTGGATTCGGGGGCCGCCGAAGTGCTGCCGGACAAGGTGGCGAAGGTCTTGCAGAACCTCGGCCGCTTTTCCCGGAGCGGGTTGGTCATGGAGGCGGGCGCGGACCTTATCAGCGCCGGCATTCCCGGGCCCGGTTTCGCCATTACCCACGGGCGGGACGTCATCCTCCAAATCCTGCGCGACAAATACTCCACCGAGCATATCGAGCAGTATTGGCACTACACGGAGCAGCTCTACCGGGGCGGCAAGAACTTCCTCGGCGAGGTGAGCATCAGCAACCGGCTTCCCTGGATCCTCGGTCTTGGAAAAGGGGAGGTGCAACCGGAGGTCCGGGAGAACCTTCCGACCCTGCGTGGGTTATTCGGCGACCTCGATGAGTGCGCATGCCGCCCGTGCGAGTCGGTGCTTGGCCTGCCGGCGTACCTGGTGGATCTGCTGAATCTGCTCAAAACCGTACCTCTGAGGAAGGGGAGCCAGGTGCCCTATGAGGGCACCCCTGCCACCGCGCAATCCGTGCTCCGCGCACGGCGCCCAGACATATTTACCCTGCCGCTCAGTTGCGAGAACGCGCAGGGGGAGATCCAGCACATCGAGCTGGCGATCGAGATCCTGCAAGGCGCATTGGGCGCCGATCCTGACGCGCAACTGCGAGGAATACCGTACCCCTGGCGGCTTCCCTTCGACGCCGGCTTTGCCGAGTTGAACCTGCTGGCGCCCCGGCTCGGCCTGACCCGTTCGGCGCTGCTTCCCCTGACCGCCGCGCCCCTGGCGCCCCGGCTAGCCGCGGCCACGCTCGGCATCGCGCAGGACCAGCAGAGCGAAACGCTTTCCGAGTGGACCCTGATCACGACTCCGCGCAGCGGCGCCAGCCTGTGGGCCGCATGGGGCCTGCCGAACAGCGCCACCGTGACGATCACCGATCCGAGTTCGGGCGCCCTGTTGACCGGCGTGCCGGGCGTCGTCCTCGGCCGTGCCTCGGTGCTGATGGACCGCATGGGCGTGGAGCTGGACGCGCTCGACCGGATTCTCGCGACCCGCTATATGGGGGGGCTGACACTCAGCAACCGTCAGCAATGCAAGGCGAGCGAGATGATTCTGTCGTCCACCGCCGAGACGGTGTTCGACCGCCTGCACCGGTTTACGCGCCTCGCGCGCAAGTTGGCGGGCTGGACCGTGCCGCTGCTGGACTCGGCGCTGATGGCCTGCAACCTGCCGGCGGCCGGCAGGCAGGCCACGCATTACGAGGCCGCCCTCCAGACGATTGCCGCCGCCGAGCGGGCGCGCGTGGCGCTGGACCTGAGACCGGAGGAGGTGCTGGGCCTGCGGATGCCGTTGACCGACGTCTGGCTGGACGCCGGTGCGGCATCCAGCCTGTTCCAAGGCTGCTTCGGGGCCTTGCGGGCGGAACTGGCGGCGGGCGGCTCCATCCTGGACGCCTTGGGCAAGGTGGCCGCGGCGCTTGGCGCCGACAGCCGCGCGCTGGCGGCCCTGATTGCGCCGGTCGGAACCGCGGCCGCGGCCGACCAGGTTGGCAGCACGCTCAATGCCGCGAACCTTACCTGGCTGTTCCGGCACGTCACCCTGGCCCGGGCGCTGGAGGTTTCGGTTCCGCAACTGGTGCGCCTGAAACTGCTGACGGGCATTGATCCGTTCGACCCCGTCTCGGCCACGCTCACACCCCAGGCCGGATTCGAGCGCCTGCTGGCGATCCGCAGCGCGGCAGCGAAAATCGCCGCGAGCGGGGTTTCAATCGAGTTTACGGCCGATGTCCTGCTGCCGGGGGCCGTGGTTGCGCAGCTCGCGGACAGATCCGCGGGGATGGACCTTTCGGCCGCAGAGCCGGCCCGGGTCACCACGTTGCTCCAGGACCTTCAGAAGGAACTTCGTGCCATTACGGTGGATACCGAGGCGGTGGTGAAGCAGCCCGGGATCGAGAATCTTCTCCGCCCCTGGTATGGGCAGGAGGCGGCGGCCAGGATCCTCGATGCGGTCAGCCTTGCCGCCACAGTGCCCGTGGCGGGCACTGCCCAGCCCGCGACCGACCTTGCCGTCGTCCAAGCGCTGTCGGAGCCGAGCCGCACGCCGCGCCAGCTCGGCGACCCGCTGCCGCTGTTCACTGTCGCCGAGGCAACTGCCCTGCTGACCCCCAACACCACGGCGGTCTCCGACCGCGCCGCAAGGTTCGCTGATATCACCCGACGCGTCGCAGAGCGCAAGCGCGAAGGACATCTCGTGTCCGCAATACAAGCGGCAACCGGCCTGTCTGAATCGAAGGTCGTAGCCATACTCGAAGGCGGGCTGAAGGTGGCCGCGGCCACCACCGCGGCTGCGGCACTGCTGGCCGACACATTCTGGAGGCCCGATCCCGCGCCGGCAGTCAACGAAACCGCACGCGCGGACCTCCACGCATGGGTGACAAGGCTCTACAAGTACGCTGCGGTCCTGCGAAACTTTGGCGAGAGCGCCCCCTGGCTGCGCCTAGCGGACCAGATTCGTCCGGCGGGCGCATCGGCAGACGGCATTGATTGGCGAGATCTCCTGGCTCCCCGGGAATTCGCTTCGGGCGCCTGGACGCCGCGCTGGTCAGCCTGGTCGGCGCTGCTCGATTTGCGGGCGCTGCTTGGTACCGAGCGACTTGGTGCCGATGTGGCCGCCGGGCACTTCAAGAACATGGCTTCCGTCAACGGACCGGTCGCCGCCGCCGAGTTGGAGCCGCTGGCCACTCGCCTCGCGGTCGCGCCGGCGGAAGTCCAGGCCATGGCCGGGCTTGCTCTGCCGACGGTGACACGGGAGAGCCTGCGGGACCCGGTGGGCCTGACTCGCCTGCTGGCGCTGGCGCAGGCGCTGCGCACATCCCGGGCGACGGCGGGACAGGCTGCACGGCTCCTGGCGGTGGACGCCAATGGCGACGCGGCACGGGTGGC
>DASTHR010000490.1:0-16362 GCA_035718105.1 Burkholderiales bacterium | reverse complement strand
CGCCCAGATCGCGGTGGTGGACCGGGTGTGGGACTCCTTCGGCGCGACCCAGGTCGCCATTCGCGGCGGCATCACCACCCTCGGCTTCTCGATCCTGCTGGCCGAGGTTTCGCCGCTGCAGAGCGTCGGCGTCCTCAACGTCGGCGTGGTGCAGATGCAGATGATGCAGGGCAGCGGCGCGCTGCCCCAGATGTTCTCGGGTTCCCCCGGCACCGGGGGACCGCGGCAGATGCAGCAGGCGGTGATGATTCCGCCCGCCCCCCAGCCCGAGTTGCCCCCCGCGTCGGCTTCCGAGCTGTTCGCCTTCAAGCTGGGGGCGAGCCACCGGCACTTCGGCCACAACGCCCCGCCCCAGGAGACCAAGGTGGACTCCAAGGGGCGCGCCACCGTCGCCAGCGTCTCCTTCGCGCGCCGCCTCGACATCACCATGGGGCCGCCCGCGGTTCCCTCCATCGCGGCCTCGGAGCTCCCCCTCGACGCCGCGGTGGACAATCTCTCCCCGGGCATCCAGGTGGTGGTGGAAGGCCGCTACGGCACAGGCGCCGGCGGAGCCGGCATCCGGCGCTGGCTGGTGCGGGGCGTGAGCGCCGTGGAGAAGCGCGGAGCCGGCTGGAGCGCGCTCACCGGTCCCAGCACGGTCCTCACCCTGAGCAGCCATCTCGCCGCGAAACATGGCACCCTCACCCTCAACCACGCGGACCTGCGCAGCATCAATGTCCACGTCGTGAGCGGCGCCGGATTCCGGCTGCAGGCCGTGCCCCGGAACACGGACGCGAAGCGGGGACGGGAACTGGACTTCTACGGCACCGCGGAGGAACTGGCGCCGCTGGCCGGGCGCGCGTTGCTGCTGCTAGGGACCGGCGGCGCCCTCGCCGAAGCCGGGGTGGCGGCGGTCACCCCGGGCGCGGAACCCCAGGCCAGGCGCTTCCGCCGCGTCACCCTGGACCGGGAGGTGGACTACGCGGATTTCGGCCACGACGCGCCGGCCGTCACCGTGCACGGCAACGTGCTTCCCGCCACCCAGGGCAAGACCGAGGACCCTGCGGTCCTGGGCGACGGCGACCAGAGCCAGACATTCCAGACCTTTGCGCTGCCCAAGGCGCCGCTGACCTACCTGCTGGCGCCGGAGGAGACCCCGCCCCAGCGCGCCGAGCTGGAGGTATGGGTGGAGGGCGTGCGGTGGCAACGGGTGGACAGCCTGTTCGGCGCGAAGCCCGACGACGCGGTGTACGTGGTGCGGGAGGACGCCGACGGCCGGAGTTTCGTGCAGTTCGGCGACGGCAGGACCGGCGCGCGGCTGCCCTCCGGCAAGGGCAACGTGCTGGCGCGCTACCGGACCGGCAGCGGCGCCACCGGCCCCCTCAAGACCGACACCACGCCCCAGCCGGGCGGACGCCTCGCGGGGCTGGAGAAGGCGCTCATGCCCGGCCCGGCGGTGGGCGGCGCCGGCCCGGAGTCGGAGGACACGGCCCGCATTGCCGCCCCGGGCCGCATGCAGAGCCTGGGACGGCTGGTGAGCCTGGCGGACTTCGAGGCCGAGGCCCTGGCGCTGCCGGGCGTTCTCAAGGCCCGGGCTACCTGGGCCGATCCCAATGGCATCCCGCGGGTGCGCCTCACCGTGCTCACCGGAAGCGAGTCCGACGCGGACGCGGAGCGGATCGCCGAAGCCATGGCCGCCGCGGACCGGGCCCGGGGACCGCGGCGGCATGCGCTGGACGTGGTGCCGGGCCGCCGCCAGCCGGTGGCGATCGCCCTCACCGCGGCCTGCGATGCAAAGCTGCGCGTCGAGTCCCTGCGTGCGGCCATCCTGGAGGCCCTTGGGGTGGCGGGCCAGGAAGCGAACGGGGTCGAAGGTGACCACGGCCTGTTCAGCCTGCGGTTGCGCGGCTTCGGCCAGTCGGCCCACCGCTCCCAGATCATCGCCGCCGTGCAGCAGGTGCCGGGGGTGGTGTGGGTGCGCCTCACCTCCTGCGGCCTCGCGGCCCAGCCGCCCGCGCTGCGGCCGGCCGCCCCGGGGCTCGTGTTCCGGAGGCCCGCTGCACCCAGGCTGTTGAAGCCGCTGCTCGCTTCCCAGGCGCTCAAGCCGCTCGTCAGGTCCGACAGGGTGATCGGCTGCCCCGCCGACGGAGTCCTCACCCTGGATGCGGATCACCTGGAGCTCGCCCTCGTCACCGCCGGAGGCGCGTCATGAGCGCCGCGCGCAAGCCACTCTACGAGCGCCTGCCCGAAATCTACCGCATCCGCGACGCCGAGCAGTCGCCCCCCGGCCAGCTCCAGGCCTTCGTCGGCGTGCTCGACGAAGTCATGTCCGCGCTGCGGGGCGACATCGAGGGCCTGTACCACAACCTGTTCATCGAGACCTGCGACGACTGGGTGGTGCCCTACATCGCCGATCTGCTGGGCACTTCCCATCTCAAGGGCGATCCCTGGACGCTGCGCGCGGACGTGGCGCGCACCGTGCATCACCGCCGGCGCAAGGGCACTCTGGGCGCCGTCGAGTCCCTGGTGTTCGCCCTCAGCGGCTGGGCAGCCCACGGCATGGAGATGCGCGAGCGCCTCGCCTGGAACCAGCACATGAACCACCAGCGCCCCGACGCGGGCGGCGTTCCGCCGCTCGCGCTCGCGCGCTCGGTGAGCGGGCCGGTGCGGGGCGGCACCGTCAACCTGCGGGATCCGGCGCAGCTGTCCCTTCTCAACGGCGCCTTCGATCCCTTCGCCCACGTCGTGGACACGAAGCCCCCGGGGCCCGGCCACAACCTGCCCAACCTCGCCGTCTTCCTGTGGCGGCTGAAGGACTACCAGGTGCCGTCAGCGAAGCCCCTGGCGCGGGGACCGGTGCAGAGCCTCGCCGGGGCCGCGCCCGACGAGGCCAGTTTCGCGGTGCGCTTCGACGTCCATCCGCTCGGCGATGCGCTGGCGCTGTTCAACCGCCATCGCTTCCATGCGGACGACGATCCGCCCGACCTGAGCCTGCTCGACGCGGTGCCGGGGCCCATCCCCCGGGCGCGGCTCACCCAGGGCACCCCCGCCGGCAATCCCGCGGCCTACGTTCAGGTGAAGTTCCACGCCTCGGTGCCGCCGCCGGAGTTCAGCAACGTCGGGCTCACCTTCCACCTGCCGGATGTGACGGCCCTAAACAGCCGGGACTGGCGTTTCCGCGGCGCGAACCTCTGCGCCTGGGAAGCCGGGCTTCGCCCGAAGCTGCGGGCCTACGAGATCGTGGTGGACCCGGAGCGGGGCCGGGTGGTGTTCGGGCTCCGGAACAACGCCTCCGAGGCCGCTCTGGTGCGGGAGAAGCTGCTGGTCACCCACAGCTACGGCGCCAGCGGTCCCACCGGCGCCCACCCGGTGCAGCGCACCGATCCCGGGACCGGCTGGCAGCGGGTGACCGTCAACGGCCACATCCAGGATCCGGCCACGGCGCTGCAGCATGCCCTGGACGATATCCAGAACGCGCCCGGGCCGGTGCTGATCGAGATCGCGGACAGCCTGACCCATGACCTGGACCTCGCGGCGGTGCTGGGCGTGGGCGACGAGGCGGGCCGCAAGACGCTGCGCCTCAACCACGACCTGTGGATCAGGGCCGCCTCCGGCCGTAGGCCGGTGATCCGCCTGGCGCGCCCCCTGGGCTTCCGCCCCGACAACGTGCTGGGGAGCGGCGCGGCCGCGCTCATGGCAAGGCTGACGGTGCGCCTCGAAGGCCTGTACCTCGCCCGCGGCGAAGGCTTCACCGGCAACGCGCTGATCGAGCAGGCCGCGGTGAACCGGCTGGACCTTGACGGCTGCACCCTGGACCCGGGCGGCGCCCTGGGGCTCGACGGCGTGCGCAGGCCGGCGCTCGCCTCGCTGCGCCTCGCCAACGACCACGGCTTCGCCAACGCCCCCGAGCGCCAGGCCTTCGACCAGTTGCCGCGGGTCGTGCTTCACCGAAGCGTCTGCGGGCCGCTGCTCATGGACGACCAGTACCTGCTATATGTCTCCGGCAGCATCGTGGACGCGGGCAGCGGCGTGGATGCGCCCGCGCCAGCGCTGGCGATCCGCGGCGCCAGCGGCGACCCGGAAGCAACCTGGGGTCCGCGCCTCGCGTTGTGCGAGCCGCCCCGGGCTGAAACCGAGCCGGGCCGGCAGGACGACCCGTGCAAGGGCGGGAGCGGCGGCGGCCTCACCTGCTTCGGCCGCGCGCGGGTGCAGAGCGCCACCGGCAGCGGCGGCATCTTCGTCCACCGGCTCGAGGTGCACGACACCCTGCACGGGTGCCTGCGCTTCGGCTGGTTCCCCGGCAAGGGCAACCGCCTCCCCCAGCACCACGGCTGCGTGTTCGGCCTGCCGCTGCGTTTCGAGGCCGAAGCCTTCGGCAGCCCTGCCTACGGCCAGCTGCGGCGCGACTGCGACCGCCATGTGCTGGAGCAGGGCCCCGGCGGCGACGAGATGGGCGCCTTCGGCTATCTCGCCAACACCCACAAGTGGAAGAACATCAGCATCCGCAGCAGGGAGTTCATGCCGGCCGGCGTGCGTCCGGTGCTGCTCCCGATCACCTGAGGAAATCATCATGAAGGGCGACTTCTCGAAGTGGAGCTTCAATCCGTCGGAGAACTTCACCGGCGTGCTGCACCAGCAGGGGCGCGTGCTGCTGGACGCGGACTGGAACGCCGGGGAACAGATCGAGGCGCACTGGCGCGAAACCCTGGGCCGGGACGCCATCGGCGCCCTGGCGCTGGCGGTGCCCGCATCGGAGTTCCAGGGCTTCAAGGCGGTCGAGGCGAAGGTGTCGGGGGGCGAGGTGTTCGTCACCCTCAAGCCCGGACGCGGCTGGGCCGACGGCATCCACATCTACTCACCCTCGCCCGCGACTTCGCTCCCCGCGAGCTATCTGGCCCCGGCCATCAATCCCGCCGGCACATCTCCCGCGGGCATCGGGCAGGGGGTGCGTGACGCCCTGGTGCTGGAGGTGTGGGAGGAGGCGGTAAGCGCCTTCCAGGAGCCGCGCGAACTGCTGGAGCCGGCGCTGGGGGGCGTGGACACCACCGAGCGCGCGCGGGCCTGCATGGCGCTGCGGCTGCTGCGGCTCACGCCCGACGAGGACTGCGACGCGGTGGCGGCGCGGGCCCAGGACGACCCGTCGAAGAAGGGCAGGCTCACGGTGACGCCGCAGCCGGCGCTGGTGATCGCGGGCGACTGTCCCCTGGAGACCGGCGGCGGCTACACCGGCCTGGAGCACCATCTCTACCGCATCGAGATCGGCGAGCCCAAGGCGGGGCAGGCGCGCTTCAAGTGGTCCCAGTTCAACGGCGGACTGGTGGGGACCGGCCGCCAGGTGACACTCAACAAGTTGCGCATCGAGGCCAACAACCAGGCCATCAACCATTGCGGTCTCACCGAGTTCTACCTGGAGGCGCTCTCCAAGGACGCCTTCGGGTGCTGGCGCGCCGTGTTCGGCGCCGCGGCGGCCCTGAGCCAGGACGACGAACTCACCCTCACTCCGGACTTCGGCACCTGGCCCGGCGGGTCCGGGGACCGCGTGTTCTTCCGGCTGTGGAACGGCATCGCTCCGGTGAGCGACTTTCCCGCCGGGCCGGGAGACCCCAAGGAACTCAAGGACGGCATCCGCCTGGCGTTCGACGCCCCGGCAGCTGACCTCTCCAATTACCGCCCCGGCGACTACTGGACCTTCCCGGTGCGGGCCGCCGGTGCCGCCCTGGACACCTCGCTTTGGCCGGGCAATGCCCCGCCCCAGGGCGTGAACCTGCACCGGGTGCCGCTGGCGGTGCTGGAGTGGCAGGCGGATGGGACCGCAAGCTACGACCAGGGCCAGATCGACGACTGCCGGCGGGTTTTCCGTCCCATCACGCGGCAGGGCGTGTGCTGCACCTACGTCGTGGGCGACGGTCGGACCAGCCATGGCGACTTCGACTCGATTCAGGAGGCGGTGGATGCGCTGCCCAAGGGCGGCGGCCAGGTCTGCCTGCTGCCCGGAGTGCATGAAGCGGCGGTGAGCATCAGCAATCGCTTCAACGTCACCATCCGCGGCTGCGGCATCCGCACCAAGGTCGTGCCAGTGGACGAGCGACCCGACGATCCCCTGTTCCGGATCACCGATTCCCAGGAGGTGGTGCTGGAGCAGATGGACATGGCGAGCCTGGGCGGGACCGCGGTGCAGGTCATGGGCAGCGAAGAGGGCGCCGCGCGGCGCATCGAGCTGCGGGACAACCGCATCCTCGCCTGCGACGTGGGTATCCGGGTGGAGAACGGCCGCTTCGTCGGCATCCACCGCAACCGCATCCGCATGGTGGACAAGCCCAACGCGGGAGTGGCGATTTTCCTGCAGGCCGACGACAGCCTGGTGGAGCGCAACGAGATCACGGTGGTGCCCGCGCCGCAGATGCCCCCCCTGGACCAGCCCGGCGGTGGCGACGAAATCCAGCCCGCGGACCCCTGCGCCCGGCTGGCCAAGATCTACCGGCGCAAGAAACTCGTCGCCGGCTACCTGAACCGGGTGTGGACCGTCATCCTGGCCCTTCCCACCGCCCCCTACCGCGCCCTGTCGGGCATCCAGGTGGCGGCGGGCGCGGAGCGGGTGACGCTCCGGGAAAACAGGATCGCCGGCGGCGCCGGCAACGGCGTGAGCCTGGGCGGCGTTTTCGCCGCCCCCGAGACCGAGCCCGGGGAAACCCGGCAATTCCTCGTGGATATCGCCGCCGAGGCGGCCGCGGGACAGGTGGTGGTCCCCGAGGGCAAATCGCCCAAGGGCATCCAGCTCGGCTTCACCAACACCGCCACCGGCCAGCAGCTCCAGGCGGTGACCGACGACAAGGGCGGTTTCGTGGTTAAGGGCCCCGCGGGGCGCTACGAGGTGCGGGTCACCTCCGCCGGCTACGCCATCGACAAGCTCGACCGCGTGACCCTGGGCTCGATGTTCTTCTACGCGCTGACGCTGAGGGAGATCGAAGCGAAGCCCGACCCTGCCGCGGCGTTCCTCTACGACATCCGCATTGAGGGCAATGAGATCGCCGGCATGGGACTGTGCGGCATCGGCCTCGCGCCGCAGCCTGCCCCGCGGACCGCCGCGGTGGCGGGCATCGGCACCCACGCCAACGTGGCGGCATCGCCGGTCCGGACCTTCCTGGCGCTGTTCGGAAACCCGGTGACCGGCCTCCTCATCACCCGCAACCGCATTTCCGGATGCCTGCAGAACCCCTTTGACGCGGCGCAGCTCGCGCTGGCGGCGCGGCGCGGCCTGGGCGGCATCTCCCTGGGGATGTGCGAAGATGTCTCGATCCTGGACAACCTGGTGGAGAAGAGCGGCGCCAGCCACCTCAATCCGGTGTGCGGAATCTACGTCGCCTTCGGAGAGGAAATCACCCTCAATGGCAACCGGGTGGCGGAGAACGGGCCCTTCACCGCGGCGCCCGCCAATGCCCAGATGCAGGCCGGCATCCGGGGCGGCATCGTGGTGACCATCGCCTCCGCCACCAGCCTGGTGGGCGCCTTCACCGGCGGCGCCGCCGCCATCACCTCCAGCCAGCGCCCCGCCGCGCGCATTCACGGCAACGTGGTGGACCAGCCTGCGGGCCAGGCGCTGACCCTGGGCGCCTTCGGGCCGGTGGCCTGCACCGACAACAGCTTCTCCAGCGAGCTGTCGGGCGTGCGCCCCTTCGACCGCATGGCGGGCAGCGTGCTCATCTTCAATTTGGGTGGCGTGCAGAACACAGGCGGCGGGACCAGGATCGCCGCCAAGAGCGCGGAAGCGGTCAACATCGACGCCGCACCCGAGGCCGGCGCCGCCCCGGCGGCGAACACGGTGAACATCAAGCGCCGGGTGTACACCAACTTCAGTCGCGCCCAGGCCGCCTACCGGGTCATGCCCGGAGGATACACCCAGTTCAACGACAACCAGGTACGCACCGGCGGGCTCAACACCAGCTTCGCCTGCCAGGCCATCCTCAGCATGGATGACGTGGCCTACCAGGCGAACCAGTGCTATAGCTACCGTACCGGGAACCTGATCGCCAATGCCATCGTGTTCGCCAGCACGCTGCGCGCCAGCGGCAACCGGCTGTCGGAGGCGGGACCGGAGACCCTGATGTCCCTTTACACGCTCGCCATGAAGATGAACAACACCACGTTCAACCAGGGGGATCACTGCATCATCGCCACCGACCAGAACCCGGCGATGCCCGAGATCCAGACCGGCAACCAGGTGCTGTTCCCCGGCGCATTGTGCCGGAGCCTCAACATGGTGTCCGACCTGATGTTCAAAGCCCAGGGGTAAGCCATGGCCATCATCAACAACGGCAAAGCCAGCATCAAGAACGATCTGGCGGAATTGTTCGACGCGATGCAGGAGCAGCGCACGCGGTTCATCGACGAACTGCGGGAGGCCAACCTGGGAGCGCGGGGCCTGTTCGAGATGGAAGCCGCGCGCCTCTCCGGCAAGCTCGGCGGGGAGAACCCGCGCGTCCAGGCGATGGCGGCGCGGTCCCAGAACCGCCTGGAGCTGCTGGAAGCACTGGAGGTCGAGGCGCAGATCGCCAAGGTGCGGGCGCCGGTGGTGGACAATTCGAGCGCCCTCGTCCACGGGCGCATCGTGGACGCGGAGCTGAAGGGCGTGGCCGGCGCCGAGGTGCGGCTGGTGAATGCCAGGGGGGAAGACCTGGGCGCGGCGCCGATCAAGACCGACGAGGCCGGTTACTATGCCATCGAGATCAAGCCGGAGGTGGCCGCAAAGATCGGGCCCGCGCAGAAGGTGTTCCTGTCGGTGGCGGGCGAGAAGGGCAAGGTCACGCCGGCGGCGGCCGAGGGCTTCAGCGTCAAGGCCGGCGACAAGACGCTGAAGGAGGCGGTGCTCAATCCCACCGAGATCGAAAGTGTGCGGGGCAAGCTGGACCTGGGCGTGGCGCTGACCCGCGGCATCGTGACACCCGCGGCGCCGGTGGTGCCGGCAGACGTGGTCGTGGCGCCGACCCGCCGGGAAGCGCCGCCGCCGAAGTCGGCCGCAAAGCCCAGGGCATCCCGCCCCAAGAAGCCGGGCAAGTGACATGTACGCGACGGCGCGGGAGCAGACGACCCGGAAGGACTCTTCGGCGCCCCGGCGGCAACCCGCCCCGCGATCATCGAGCCCGGGCGCGTCCCTGCTCCAGCGCAAGCCTCGCTGCGCCTGCGGCGGAACCTGCCCGAAGTGTGTCGCCGAGGAATTGCGCCGCGGCAGATTCGCTCGCGACGGCGAGGTGGAGGCCGCTCCGCCGGAAGCCGTGCCGGCGGCGCCAGCCGCGGAACCTGAGGTGCCGCAGTACCGGGACTGCACTTCCGGGATTACCGGCATAGACGATGCCAATGAGCGGATGGAGACGGCGCGGCTGCGCGCCCGCGAGTACGTTGGTGCGGCGCGCGGCGCGCTGGCGAACGCCCCCACCGCCGGCAGCGTGTACGACACGGCGCTGGGCCGGCATTTCATCGCCCCCACGGCCGCCCAGCGCGCCACCATCGAGGACAACTTCCGCCAGATTCTCGGCACCCTGGTGGTGCGCAACTACATCTGCAACAGCGACAACATCTGCGGCACCGAGCAGGCGTTCTGGATTCCGGACGACGATCTCGTGCACATCTGCCGCCCGTTCTGGCCGCTATCCCCGACCTGCCGCGCCATCATCCTGCTGCACGAGGGCGCCCATGACGTCGGCTTGGGCGTCGCAGGCGCGCACCCGCCAAACCGCGGCTCCGGGAACTACCCGGCCGGCAATGTCGCCCCTCCCGCCGGACAGACGACGGCCGGGCGCATGGATAATCCGGACGCCTATGCGTTCTTCGCCGCCCATGTCTGGCGCAATGCCGACACCAGCCTGACCTGTTTCTGAACCGACGAAAACCATGGACCCGCTACGGGCGACACGGCCATTTCCCGGACGCCAGACCGTGCAAGCCGCGGCGGCGGAGCGTTCGCCGCTGACTCCCCATAGGACCTCCATTGCCATGCAACCGCCGCCTGTGATCCGGCGCGCCGCCTGCGCCTGTGGCGGCGGATGCCCGCGCTGCAAGGGCCTGCACACCGGACTCCAGGTCAGTGAGCCGGACGAACCCCTGGAGCGGGAAGCCGGCCGCACGGCCGATCTCGTCCTGCGCATGCCTGTTGCGGACGGTAACGGCGATCGGCGCGAAGGCGCTGCAGACGGGCACAGCGCACCGCCGCGTGCTTCACTCACGCCGGGCGCGAGTCCGGCGCTGCCCGGGATACCGGCGTCAGCCGGTACGCCGCTTTCGGCATCGGAGCGCGCATTTTTCGAGCCGCGTTTCGGTGCCGACTTCTCCCAGGTGCGCATCCACTGCGGCCCGCCGGCCCAGGCGTCGGCGGATGGGCTCAATGCGCGGGCGTACACCCGCGCCCAGCACATCGTGTTCGGCGCCGGCCAGTACGCGCCGGCAAGCGGCGCCGGGCGCCGGCTCCTCGCCCATGAGCTGGCCCATGTGGCCCGCGACGGTCGTTCCGCCAGAATCTGGCGCGACCGCCGCGAGGAGGAGGAGGAGGAGCGCGCCTCCGGCTGCGTGCCGGCCTCCCCTTCGCCCGGCGTCTGCGGACCCGATGTGGACCGCGAGCTCACCGGGGTGTGGACCCGCATCCAGACCGACTTCCGGGGCGGCTTCAACGATGCGCAGCGGCGCGACGCCTGCCTCATGCTGATCGAGCCCATCGTCGTGCCCACACGTACCGCCGCCGGGGCGGAAACTTACGCCCACTCGGCCGCGGGGCTTGGCCTGCTCGATCTGGCCCGGGCAGCGTACGAGGGACTCTCCGCGCTGGACCGCATCCTCGCCACCCTGCTGATCCCCGCGCCCCCGAGCGCCTCCGACCTGGCGGCCCTCGACGCCGCGGCTCTGGATGCGTCTGCCGCCGCGGCGCGCATCGGCACCGACATCGCCCTTCGGGTGGACAACCTGCTGCAGCTCTCCCGCTCCATCGCCCAGATCGCGCGGGACGCCCCGCAGCTCGTGCCGCCCCTGCAGCGGGTCGTGGATGCGGTATTGCGCGGCCGGGTTCCGGGCGCGGGCGACGTGGCGCGGCTCCTTGCCGCTGCGGGCACGCTGGCGGGATCGGTGCGCGATCTCATCACCCGCTTCGTGGACGGCGCCCGGGTCGTCCGGGTCGCGCTGGGGCAGCTCATGGGGGGCGAGGGCGCGGTGGTGGCGGTGGACACAGTGTTGCAGGCCCTCGGCATCAAGCTCAACCGGGACGCGTTCGACATCTGGGGGCTGTTCCAGCCCACCATGTACTACACGCGCGATCCCGCCTATGGATACTCCCCCACCTGCGCCATCCCCGGGAGCCCGGATCCGGCGGCGGACGATTTTGATCCGATCCACGAGTGCCGCCACCGCTGCTCGAACACCGTGCAGGTGGGCGGAACCTGCTGGCTCTCGGGCACGCCGAACTACGGCACCTACGGCATCATGATGCGGCTGTGTTTCGACTGGACGGCTTCCGGCGGCCGCGCGCCGGCGGACATGCAGCGCATGAACTTCGCGTTCTCCCGGACCGCCACCGAGGGATTCGCCCGGGGCTACAAGGCGCTCGACGCCGACAGCCCGACGGCCCCCGGCGACTGGGCCATGGCCACCTACGACAGCGGCCCGGCCGCGCGGACCTCCGGCGGCAACCGACCGAACTGCCTGCCCGCGTGCCCGGTCGCCTACAGCCGGCCCGGCCATTTCAACTACGCCTGGGAGCCGGTGCGGCCCCATTCCACCACCAACTTTTCCTGAGGACACGGGCGTATTCCGCCGCACGCGCCATGAAGCTGCTGAGTGAAGTCCGAAAGGCCCGCCTGTCCTCAGGGCCGGTGACGAGCACGGGCGCCTATCGCAGCCCTGTGACAGCCGTTCCCGCCCCGACGAAGCCTGCCTGCGCCTGCGGCGGCGGCTGCCCGCGTTGCGCCGGCCGCCAGTTCAAGCTCGAAGCCAGCGCGCCGGGAAACCGCTCCGAACATCAGGCAGACCAGGTCGCTTCCCGGGTGAGCAGCGGGGAATCGCTGCCCGCATCCTTCGGCTGGGAGCGGGAGGTCGGTTCACCCTCGGCAAGCGCCAGCCCTTGCGGCACGCCGACCGGGACCGATGATCGGCTGCGCGGCGGCGCGCCCCTCGATCCCGGCACGCGCGAGCTCATGGAGAGCCGCATGGGCCAGAATTTCCGGGACGTGCGCGTGCATACCGGCCCGGAGGCGCAGCGCTCCGCGCGCGCGGCCGGTGCCCTGGCCTACACGGTGGGCAGCGACGTGGTGTTCGGCGCCGGCCAGTACGCGCCGCGCACGGAACCGGGCAAGCACCTGCTGGCCCACGAGCTGGCGCATGTGGCGCAGCAACGCGGCGGTGCCCACCCCTGGCTCGCCCGCCAGTGCGACCCCGCCTGGGCCGGGCTGGACTGGGCAACCCGGGTGAACAACGCGAAGGGCATGGCCGGAGGCGACGCCAGGAACCGGTGCCTCACCGACCTGATCCAGGAAGCCCTGGGCAGCTGGGCCACGGTGCACCAGAGCACCAATACCCGGCCCAGCGTGAATGCCGCCATCACCGCCGGCGCCTACACCGAACTCGGCACCATTTCCGACCGCCACATCAACTTCGACCGCAACCTCACCGCCAAGTCCGGCAATGCCAACCAGTACGGCGAAGCACGGTACCGCACCGCCGCCGACGACAGCTCGATCTCGCTCTACGTCATCCTCAGCCCCAACGCCCTGAACCCCACCGGTCCGGACTTCACCCGCATGACGTTCGAGCACGAGGTCGCCCACACCAACGACTTCCTCCTGCAGTGGGTCTCCGGCGCGCCCCACGCGGCGACGCCGGGGGAGGAACTCGCCATCTACCAGCAGAACTTCGAGTGGCACTTCCTGGACCTGATGAAAATCGACGGTGCGGCGTGTTCCTGGAGCATCGCCGAGGACTTCGGCACCCTGTTCAGCTACTACGCCAGCGCCGACGCGGCCGCCCGGGACGCCATGTTCGACAACATGCGCATGTTCCACGAGGTACGCATCGAGAACATCCCCTGCAACGCGATGAAGTACAAGATCTGGTTCCAGGCCATGCTCAACGCGCGCCCCGCCGCTGATGCGCTGGCGGCACGCATCAACGGCCTGCCCGGGCTCGGGCTCACCCGCGGCGATCCGCCGGCGAACCACCTGACCTGCCCCACGACCTGCACATGAGTTGAGCGATGCGTCCCCCGGCGCCGCAGACCCTTCCAGCCCGTGACCCTCATGCCCGACCGCCCCGGGCCGGGCCGGGAAACCTGTCCCCGGTCCCGGTGCCTGTCGCGGAACCCGCCGGCTGCGCCTGCGGCGGCGGCTGCCCGCGCTGTGCGCCGGCGGTGGCGGGACTCCCCGTGGGCCGCCGCGGCGACCCGTTCGAGCGCGAGGCGGACCGGGCCGCGGAGCGGGTGGCAGCCATGGCGTCCCCCCCTGTCTCCGGCACGACGCACGCGGCGAGGCGCCCCGCCGCCCCGTCGCCGCTTCCGAATACCGGGCTTCCGGAGACCACTGGCGAGCCACTCCCGGAGAGTGTGCAGGCACACATGGGATCGCGCTTCGGCCACGACTTCTCCCGAGTGCGGATCCACCGCGACGGCCGCGCCGCGCAAAGTGCCGCGGCGCTGCACGCCCACGCCTACACCATCGGCCAGCACATGGTGTTCGGCGCCGGCGGCTTCGCGCCGGGAAGCGGTGCGTGCCGGCGCCTCCTCGCCCACGAGCTGGCCCACACCATCCAGCAGGGCGCCTCGCCGCCCCTCCACGGCCCCGGCGCCGCAGCCGTCACGGTGACCGGGCGCGCCGCCCCCATGCTGCAGGGCGGGTTCTGGGACGACCTGTGGTCCGGCATACAGACCGTGGGCCGCGCCATCGCCTCCGCCTTCGAGTGGGTGGGCGAGCGCATCCGCGACGTGGCCACGTGGGCGCTGGACCTGATCCGGGAGTTGCCGGCGCGCCTCGCGCGCCTCGGCCAGACCCTGGTGGACGGCTTCTGGGGCGTGCTCACCTTCATCCCCGATGCGATCCGGGCCCTCGCCTCCGGCGGGCTGAGCGGGCTCGGGGACTTTCTGTGGGAGAGGGCCAAGAACGCCGGGGCCTGGCTGCTCACCCTGTTATCCAGGGTGTTCGACGTCCTCGGGGGCCCCGAGGCGCTGGAGTTCATCTGGCACCTGATCACCCGCGCCACGCCGCTGACCTCCGCGGAGCGCGCCGCCGCCCAGTCGGTGCTGGGCCCCGGCGCCATCCGCTGGGACCAGGTGCGGGTGGCGGAGAGCGGCATCCTCAGCGCCGTGTTCGCCCTCAACGAGGGCCGCGCCTTCGCCACCTTTCACACCATCAACCTGCCCAGCGAGGGCGCGCACGGGCGCTCCAACCTGGCGATCGTGGTCCACGAACTCACTCACGTGTACCAGTACGAGCGCGCCGGCAGCCTCTACCTCGGCCAGGCCATCCATGCCCAGGCCACCATCGGCTACGGCTATGGAGGCGCCGACGGACTGAGGCAGGCCCGGGCCGCGGGACGCCATTACCGGGACTTCAACCGCGAGCAGCAGGCCCAGATCGCCCAGGACTACTACGAGCTGCTCCAGAGCGGCGGCGACAGGACGGAATACGAGCCCTTCATCGCCGAGCTGCGGGCGGGGGACTTGTGATGAAACACGGGTTCCGCATCGAGGAGGCGGGCGCCCGTTTGCGGAGAGGGTCGAGAGGCAGGATCGCAAGCCGCCGCCATCGGCGCGGTCCGCGACGACGAGCGAGATTCATGAGGAAAGGGCGACCATGACAAGGTGGATCCTGTGCTTTGACGGGACCTGGAACGACGACGACGGCTCCCAGGGCGACCGCGAAACCCTTACCAACGTCTGCCGGCTGTACCAAAGCATCCCCGCGACGCCGGAGCAGGTAAAATGGTATGACAAAGGCGTTGGCACAGGCTTTCTCGACCGGCTTCGGGGCGGCCTCTTCGGAATCGGCCTGGACGAGAACATCCGGCAGGGCTACAAGTGGCTGGCGCACCGCTACCGTACCGGCGACCGCATATACCTGTTCGGGTTCAGCCGCGGCGCCTATACCGCGCGCAGCCTGGGCGGATTCATCCGTCGTGCTGGTCTGCTGCGGAACGAACTCGTGGACGACCATGAGCAGGACCCCCACGAGGCGGCGGTGACGGAAGCCTACGAAATCTACCGCAGCCGGGACGCGGCCTGCCTTTACGACGGCGCCACGGCGCAGGCCTTCCGTGCCGCCAATTCCCGGGAAGTGGATATCGAGCTGATCGGGGTGTGGGACACCGTGGGAACGCTGGGCATCCCGGGGGATTGGCTGGGCCGTCTCGACGACAGGCGGTACCTTTTCCATGACACCGGCCTGGGTCCCCACGTCAAGCGCGCCGCCCACGCGGTTGCGATTGACGAGCACCGGGAGGATTACGCGGCCACCCTGTGGAGTCCGGAACCCAGAGTGGCTCAGGTATGGTTCGCGGGGGCTCACGCCGATGTTGGCGGCGGTTACCGGGAGCATGAGCTGGCGGACACGGCGCTGCGCTGGATGCAGCTCGAGTGCGCCGCTGCCGGCATTGACCTGGCGCCGGCGCCGGCGCAGCCGCTCACCGGCCGGGAGCCGCTGCACGACTCCTTCAAGCTTTTTATGCGCGGCACCTATGCGGCGGCGAGGAAGAACGAGCGCAGTTACCGCACCGTGGACAAGGGAGCGCTGCACCCCTCGGTAACGGAGCGCATGGGAAAAAACCCGGCCTACCGACCGCCCAATCTCGTTTAGCGGGGCCCGGGGCGGCCGTCGCCCGCGGACTCAAGGTCCGGAGCGAGCCTTAGCGGCTCACGCCCAGCTCGGCGTAGAGCCGTTCCACCAGCGCGCGCAGCTCCGCCACCTCGTCCTGCAACGCGGCCACCTGGTTCTTGAGCGCAGCCACCTCGACGGTGGTGACGCCGCCCTCGGCGATGACGTGCCCCGCCTCGGCGGCCGCCTCTGCGTCCAGCGGCCCGCCCAGCAGGTGGGCGTAGCGCTGCTCCCGGGAGCCCGGCTGCTTGGGCAGCTTCGCCACCATGGCATAGCGCTCCTGCAGCTCGTCCAGGTAGGCCTCGACGCTGGAGAGGTCGGGGAAGGAATACATGCGCTCGCAGTTGACCCGCAGCTCGCCGGGGGTGAGCGGTCCGCGCAGCATCATTGCGGTGAGCAGCGCGATCTGCGCCTGGTGCACCCCCAGCACCTTGGGAGCATTGTGGGCGTAGCGCATCACCCGCCCCGAGGCGCCGAAGCTCTCGATCACCAGGGTGTGGCGCTTGAGGCCGTCGAGGGCCATCTGGATCTCCGCCTCGGTGGCGCTCAT
>DASTHR010000489.1:0-4604 GCA_035718105.1 Burkholderiales bacterium | reverse complement strand
CAGGGGACAGTGGCCGACGCATGATAGGGAGTGCCCGGAATCAGCGCGTCTGCCGAAGCGGGAAGCGCCGCCAGCGGCTTGCCGGTGACGCCGATGGTCAGGGTGTAGTTGCTCGTTTCGTTGCGCCGGGCGGCGGAGCGCATCAGGTAGACCCGAACCGTGTAGTCGCCGTCGGCGGGCAGCATGCCCGTGAACTCGCCGCCCGAGCTGCTGCCGACGAACATGGCCAGCTCCGAGCCCGGCGGACTGACGTTGAAGTAGTTCGATGCATTGGTCGGCTTCAGCGTCACGCTCAGCGTCTGCCCCGCACCCGCGCGCAGTTGGTAGTCCACGTACTCCCGGCCCTTCAACTGGCCCTGGATCACCTTCGATGCGGCGCCCTTGGCAAACTCCACCCGCTCCGTGCGGCGCTCCGGCTCGGCGGCCGCCAAGCTTCCCTGACCGAGAACGATCGCGCTGGCGATCACCGCAATGCTCCTGTTCATGTCGAAGTTCCCCCGGGGTTGGTTGTGCCGACTGATGGGAATCGTCATTGTGTCGCCACCCGGGCCCGGCTGGTCGCCTGCTGCCGGGATGCCGGGACCGGGCGTGCAGCAATGGGACGGGCTTCAAGCCGGAGGCGCCTCGCTCCCGGAACTCAGCATATGGGCGGAAGCGAGCAAGGCAGCCTTGAGGAAGAGCCTCTCGGGAATGGCTTCGAAGGCAGTCCCATCCACCTCGACCGTTCGACACTCCGATGTCCCGCACACGGAGCAACAGGGGCTGCTTCCGACGCTCGCGCCAAGCCACTCCTCCATCGGTCTTCCCGCGATCCAGATGCGATTGGATTCCGAGGGATTGGCCCTGAACGACCCCTGATCCAGCTCGCGTATCTCGAGAACCGGCTCGATGCCCAAAGACGCCAGGGATTTCCTGAGCCGTTCGACCGCCCGACGCATCTCCTGGTATGTCGCATTGCAGCGATCACAGGTCCTGCCCTCGGGGCTCACAAGTCTCTGCCAAACGATCGTCAGCGGTGTCATTGGCGCGATTCCTCCTTGGCGTCGTCGGGCGCTTGAATCCCGGGCACGGCGCCTCGGAGCCGCCGACGCTCCCGCCCGGTGTCAGAGCTTCTGCGCGACGAATGCATAGCGTCCCTTGTCCCGGCCGCCGGTCGGCACGTTCATGAATTCGCCGACGAGAATGCCGCAGCCGAGTCCCCTCAGTATCCGCCCGGTTTCCTCCGGCGCGTTCGAGTCATAGAAGAACTCCTGCCCGAACATGAAGTCCGTGAAAGCCGGATGTTCAGAGCCTCCGACGGTGAGCATCAGTCTCCCCCGGTCCGGGAGACCAGCGATCACCCGGCGCAGTATCGGCCCGTGACACGCACGATCGATGTGAAACAGCGAATCCCAGAGTATTGCGGCACGGTAGCTTTCCCGGAACGCGTGGGTTTCGATCGGCGCCAGGATCCATCGTTCGTTCGGGAAGCGGGCGCTCGCGATCTTGATCAACTCGTCCGACTGATCGATTCCGATGACTCGATAACCCCTGGCGATCACATACTCGCCCATGGGACGCCCGGTGCCGCAGCCCGCATCCAGTACCGGCGAGCCCTCCGGGAGGTCCTGCAGCAGCAGATCCAGATAATCACGCTCGCGCCCGACAAGGCTCCTGCGGGCGGCGTCCCATTCACGCGCGATCCTGTTGTACGCCTCGCGATTCACTTGAAGGCCCGGGGTTTGCCTGGAGGGGGCGGGTGCGGGTCCAGTCCCCGGGGCGCCACCGCGATCGAATGCTCGTGCGTCCGGTTGCACAGGAATTCCGCCGCCAGGAGATTGGGCACCCAGCAGAGCCACGCAACGGCGGGATAGGCGAGCTCGAACGGGATGCCGGATGCCACCGATACCGGCAGCCAGAGCCTGAGCGTAACCGCCGCGAACGTGAGCGCCAGGTTGCGGACCATCCAGCGGCGATGGCCGGCTACATCCCGGGCGCGGATGGCCCGGTAGGCGCGCAATCCCGTGTACAGCCAAGCGAGCGCCAGGGAAGCGAAGCCCAGGCGGGCGGCGAGGCCGCCGAATGCATGGAAGGCCATGTACAGGCCCGCCACGCCGCCGACCAGGACACCGACGCCAAGGTAGAGCCGGCCCAGCAGGCGGTGCCAGGCCGGATGCAGGGTGCGCAGGCGGGCCGAGAACTGGAAAGGCCCGAGGGCGAGCGCCACCGCCGAGGCAAAAATGTGCGCATAGATGCCCGCGCGATGGGCCTCGAACGTGGCGCGCATGTCCGGGTGCACGGCGGCACCGAGCGGAAGGAGCCCATAGACGGCAACGGCGTAGGCGGCCACACCGAGGGACAAGAGGGCAAGTAACGCGAAGCTGTGCATGAGCCCGGCCTCAACCGGCGCGCTCTGGCGCGTCGCCCTCGTGGCATAGGTAGACCCGTTCGAGAAAACCTGAAATCGCCGCATTGACGATTTCGGGATGGGTGATGGGGCCCATGTGCCCGAGGCCCTCGAACGCCACCACCTCCACCCGGGGCAGGGTCCCCGCCAGCAGCCGGGCCACGGCCCGGGAGGCCACCGGCGAGCGGTCCCCGGTCATGAGCAGCACCGGCATGTCCAGCGCCGCTAACGCCACCAGGGGCGTCGGCTCGCCCAGCAGGGCGCCCGCCCATCCCCGCAGGTTGACCACGGAAGCCGCAATCGGCCCCCTACGGGACTCCGGCATGCCCGCCCAGGCGCCCTCGCCCATCCAGAAGTCGATGAAGCACTCCGCAGCGCCGTCCGGACGCCCTGCGTCGAGTTCCGCGGCGGCCCGCGCCACCGTCGCCCGGATGCCGTCGGCCTCGTTGGGGGGAGGCGACTCGCCGTCCAGCAGCGCGAACAGCGTCGGCTCGTACAGCACCAGGACGCGCACCCGGCGCGGCTGTGCCAGCGCCGCCACGAGGGCGACGGCGCCGCCGTAGGAGTGTCCCACCAGGGCAAACGGTTCCCCGGCCCGGGCGAAGACCGGCTCCAGGAGCGCGGCCTCCTCCCGCAGCCCGACGCGCCGCTCCGCGGGCCACGCCGGGCTCCTGCCGGCACCGTAGGAATCCGGCGCCAGAACCCGGAACCGCGGCGCCAGCAGCTCCATGAGCGGCCGCCACTGGGTCGAGTTGCTGGCATTGGCGTGCAGGCACACCACGCCGGGGCCGGCGCCGGCCTCGCGGAAGAACGGGCCCGACCTCATGCCGAAAATGCCACCGCAACCCCGGGCAGCGCAATGCCCCGCACTTCCGCGCGCCAGAGCTGCCCCGCCCGCACCGGCTGCGCGGCGGTGACGGTTCCCGTGGTCACGACCTCCCCCGCCGCCAGCGGCGCGGCCTGCGGCTGCGCGGCCAGCACCGAGAGCAGGTGCGCGACGGCGGCCAGGGGGCTGCCCAGCACGTTGGAGCCCCTGCCCGTCTCCACCAGGCGCCCGTCGCAGGAGAGCTCCAGTGAGAAAGACTCCAGAGCGACCAGCACGTCGCTCCCCAGCCGCTCCACCGGCTGCGGCGCCCCCACCAGCAGCCGCGCGTGCAAGGAGTCGTCCGCCACCGTGTCCGGCGCCTGGAACCTCCAGCCCGGAAAATGCGACTGCACGATCTCGAATCCGAGCGCCACCCACTCGACGCTGTCCAGCAGCTCCGCCGCCGTTCCCCCGGCCCGGGGCGCCTTGCGGAAGCGGAAAACGATCTCGGGCTCGATCTTCGGCTCGCAGAAGCCGCCCAGCCGGCAGCAGGCCGGCGCACCGCCGAGGTACTCAACCGTGGAATCGTAAACATGCGCCCAGATCGGCGCCCGGACCCCGTAGCGGTCCCACATCTCCGGATTGGTGAACCCGATCTTGCGGCCGACCGGCTTCGCGCCCTGCTCCACCCGCAAACGGTGGATCAGGCCCCCCACCGCGTAGGCCGCGGCCAGGTCGAAGCCGGAAATGCGCGACGTGAACGGCTCGATCTGGCGCGCCTGCTCCCGCGCCGCCCGCATCTCCTGCGCGATGCCCTCAAGCTCGTGGTTGGCGAGCATCGTTCAAATTCCGCTGCGGGCGCGTCGGGTCGGGAAGCACGGGCTTAGGCGAAGAAGCAACAGTATTCATTTCGATCCACGACGTGCAGGAAGGCTTCAATGCTGTCGACATCGGAATTCGGCTCGTAGGCGTGCCACTTGAGGTCGCGGCGCATCCAATGCACGCGCCATCGGTTCCTCGTCCGGATATAGGTTGCCTTGGCCACCGGACGTTCCATCGTCAGCTTCGGGTTCTGCCAGTCCGGCCGGATCTCGAAGATTTCCACGCCGTGCCCGAAAATCCCGAATCCGAGATCGCGCTTCGCCCGTATCGCCGGCGGAGGACGCCGCCGTTCCATGAACCTGGCCGGGTCGCGCTCGCATCGCCTGGGCCCCACACCCGTCAACGCTACCGGTCGCCTCGATCAGGCTATCAGGCCCAACGGCCGCTACGGCTCCGAGAACAGCGGCGCGGCCCTCTGGCCGAGCGGCTCATCTTCGAAGAACACGAAAACGGCGGGCGCTTTCGCGCCCTGCCATCGCGGCTGCTGGACAACCCACTTCTGGATGAACTCCGTAACCGTCTCGCGCGCGG
>DASTHR010000488.1:0-2422 GCA_035718105.1 Burkholderiales bacterium | reverse complement strand
GGGCAAGGGCTGCCTGGTCATGTTCTGGGCCGACGAGTCCCTGGCGCCGGCGAAGATGCCGCTCACCGCGGCCCAGTCCCGCGGCCTCGTGGCCCAGTACGCGCGCAATCCGGCCACCGGCAGCAGCGAGTTGCTCCTGCGCTGCCAGGCGGGAGATACATCGAAGAAGCGCTGCCTCAAGTAGCGCCGCGTAGTCATGCCTGACGGGCGGGGCGGAGCCCCGCCCGTTTTCTTTTGCCGTTCAGGCCCGGTTCAGCCCCCTGGGCGCACTATGCGTACCAGGACGGGAGACAGGCTCCCGCCGAATTTCGAACCGGAGGCAACCATGAAACAAGGCAAGGCAATTCTGCTGGCGGCAACTCTCGCCGGCGCCACCGCCCTTGTGGCGGGTGCCGCGCGCGCCGAGGACCGGGATCCCGTTGAGCGGGCGCCGGTGCAGGTGGTGGTTGTGAACGCTCCCGCGCCGGCCGGCGCCGCCTGCGGGCAGCGCGGAGCCTACGGCAACTGCGGCTGCGATCGCTACAACGCCACGTCGGTCACGGTGCTCGACGCCCCGTTCCAGCCGGGCGCGATGTATTTCGTAAACCCGCCCGTGGTTCCGGCCCGGCATGGGCGCTGGCGCTGATTCAGGAACCGTTCAGGGTCAGGCGAGTATTCTGGAACCATGGATCGAAGAGATCCGAATTCTGAAAAGGAGCAAGCAATGAAAACCGGCAAACTGATTGGAACGATGGTTGCGGTGGCCGCCTTGGCGGCGGGTCTTGGCGCCCCGACGGCGGCACTGGCCGACCGCGGTGGCTGGGAACACCGCGAACGCTGGGAGCACGGTCAGCGCTATTACGGCCCCCCGCACGGCAAGGCCTACGGGCACTGGAAGCACAAGCACCGGCACTACTACGCACCGGCCTACGTGGTGCGGCCGCCGGTGGTGGTGTATCCGGCGCCGGTGTACCCCGCGCCGGTGTACCCGGCCTACGGCCCCGTGTACCCGGCATATCCGGGCGGCAGCTTCAGCTTCAGCTACAACGGCACGTTCTGACATCACCGAGTCATGGAGAAGCAGATGAAAACGACGATCGCGATTCTTTCCACATTGGCCCTGGCGGCAGGGAGCGCCGGGGCCGCGCAGGCCCAGCAGTCCGAGGACTGGGCGCGGGTCAGAAGCGTGACGCCGCAGTACGAGCAGGTGAACAACCCGCAGCAGGAGTGCCGCACCGAGTATGTCCCGGTGGCGGCGCCGGCCTCCCATTCCTACGCCGGGCCCGTGATCGGCGGCATCGCCGGCGGCCTGCTGGGCTCCACCATAGGCAAGGGCAGCGGGCGGGTGGCGGCGGCCGCGACGGGCGCCGTGATCGGCACCATCATCGGCGCCAACGTGCAGGGCAGCCAGGCCCAGGCCGCGGGCGGCACCCAGCCGGTGCAGCGCTGCGCCATGGTGGACCGCTGGGAGCAGCGCGTGACCGGTTACCAGGTGGTTTACGACTACGGCGGGCGCAGCTACCAGACGGTGCTGCCCCATGATCCGGGTCCCAACATGCGGGTCCGGGTGTCGGTGGATCCGGTGGCCAGTGCCGGAACCCCGGCGCGCTACGAGTATTGAGGCACCCCCCAACCAAGCGGCGCCTGTGCTAGATTTGCCCCATGAAACCGCTCCTCGCCCTGCTCAGCGCCCTGGCCATGGTCGCCGCCGTTTCCCCGGCGGTCCAGGCCCAGCAGCGGCTCGCGCCGGACCGGGGCGCATATTCGAATGAGCGGGAGCAGGCGGGCCGCATGTCCGCGGCCCAGGCAGCGGAGATCGCGCGCCGCCAGACCGGAGGCCGGGTGCTGTCGGTCAAGGAGTCCCGCGACGGCTTCCAGGTGAAAGTCCTCACCCAGGCCGGCGAGGTGCGTCAGGTGTTTGTGCCCGCCCGCTGAGAGGTTCCCCCCTCGGCATGCGCATCCTGGTGGTGGAAGATGAGCCCGAGCTGCGGCGCCAGGTGAGCGAGCGCCTGGAGCGCGAGGGCTACCAGGTGCAGGGCACCGGCGAGGGCAACGAAGGACTGTATCTCGCCGGGGAGTACGCCTTCGACGCCGCCATCGTCGATATAGGCCTCCCGGGGATCTCCGGCATCGAGGTGATCCGCCGCCTGCGCAAGAAGGGCAGCCTGCTGCCGGTCCTGGTGCTCACCGCCCGCGGCCGTTGGCAGGACAAGGTGGAGGGCCTGGAGGCGGGCGCCGACGACTATCTCACCAAGCCGTTCCAGATGGAGGAACTGCTGGCGCGGGTGAAGGCGCTGCTGCGGCGCGCCGCCGGTTCCGCCTCCCAGGAAATGCAGTTTGGCCCGCTGCGCCTCGACCTCGCCGCCCAGAAGGTGTGGGTGGAGGGGAACGAAATCGAACTCACCACCTTCGAGTACCGGGTGCTCGAGCATCTGGTCACCCA
>DASTHR010000487.1:0-2008 GCA_035718105.1 Burkholderiales bacterium | reverse complement strand
GGATGGGCACGCCCAGGAAATCCAGCCGCGCATGGCGCGCGACCCCCACCTGCTGCGCCTGATCGATTTCCAGGCCCTCGGCGCGCAGGTACCAGTCGTCGTTGCCCGCCGGGCACATGGTGAACGAGGCCTTGGTGGCGCGATAGCGCTGATCGCCTTCCAGCAGAATTTCCGTGGCGTCGCCGCGCCCCGCGAGTCCGCCGGGGCCCGTCGCGGCGCCCAGGGCGTAGCGCGGCGACTCGACGCTGCCCTGGCGGGTGTCCAGGTTGATCTGTCCGCGGGTGCCTTCCAGGCGGGTGTCGCCCTGGGTCAGGCGCAGGTTGCCTTCCGCCAGCACTTCGTTGCTCGCCGTCTCGTAGCGCAGCCGGTCCGCCTGCACGCTCTGACCGTGGCGGCGTAACTCGGCATTGCCTTGGGCCTCCAGGTATTGATCCTGCACCCCTTCGACCCGCTCGGCGGCTAGGAAGGTGGGCACCGGCTCGTCCTTCGGGATCGGCCGCAGCCCGGGGCTGGGCCGCAGCGCCAGTGCCGGCTGCGTCGCCGGGGCAGGTGGAACGGGCGCGGGTGCGCCTCGCGCCGGCGCGGATGTGGTGGCCGTCGCCGGCGGTGCCGCAGGGGCAGCCGGAGTGGCCACTCTGGGGGGCGCAGGCGCAAGCAGCCCCGGATCCACCTCGAACCTGGGCAGGCCGAGTGGTCCCGGTGGTGGCGTGGGGGCGGCCGGCCGCGGGGCGGTGGATGCTCCTGGCACAACCCGCGGCCGTGCAGGCGCTTCGGGCGGAGCCGATTCCGGCGCCGCGGGAGGGCGCACCCCGCTGGCGGGGACGACGGGTTCTCCGGCGGGCGCCGGTGGTATCGGTTCGGCTCGTGGGGCAGGGGGCGCCGTTGCCGGCGTTGCGGTGGCAGCCGGGGCGGTTTCCGCCGGCGTCTTCCGGGATGGTTCGGGCGTCGCCGGGGGAACTGCTCCTGGGCTTTCGGGGGCAGCCGCCGGGGATGGCGGGCTCGTCTCCGGTGCCGCAGGCTGCTCCGCGCTTGCCGGAGCCTTAGGCTCCGGTCCTTCCTTGGGAGGTTGCGCCGGTTCCGTGACCGGCTGTTCCTCAGGCTTGGGCGGGGGAGGCTTTGGCGCGCCGATCAGCGCGGGATCGACTTCCAGCCTGGGCAGGCCCATGGGCTGCGCGAGCGCGGCGGGCGCAAACAGGCACGCCAGGGCGATGGCCACTGGCTTGATCCGGGTCTTCACAGTGATTTGGGCGCGGGAGCGAGGTGCTAAAATCGCACAAAACCATCCTCCGCGCAATCGCGCATCGACCCCGTGAGACGTCTGCAGGACCTTGAAAACTGGCTGAAAATCTGCTTGCGTGGCGAGCCCTACCAGATCGCGCCGGCGTCCGCCGACGCGAGCTTCCGGCGCTATTTCCGGGTGCGTGTGGGAGGGCGCAGCTATATCGCCATGGATGCCCCGCCGGACAAGGAGGATTGCCGGCCCTACCTCCACGTGGCGACACTGTTCGGCGCAGCCGGCGTGCATGTGCCCAAAGTGTTGGAGCAGGATCTGGGCCAGGGCTTCCTGCTGCTCACCGACCTGGATAGCACCACCTACCTGGACGCGCTCAGCGACGCCACGGCCCCGACGCTGTATCGCGATGCCATCGACGCCCTGGTGAAAATCCAGCTCGCCAGCCGCCCGGGTGAGCTGCCGGAATACGACGCGGCCCTGCTCACCCGGGAGCTGCGGCTGTTCCCGGACTGGTATGTGGCGAAGCACAGGCAGGTTTCCCTCAGCCCGTCCCAGACCGAGGCACTGGAGACCACGTTCGAGCTGGTGCTGCGCAACAACCTGGCCCAGCCCCGGGTGTACGTGCATCGCGACTACCATTCCCGCAACCTCATGGTGACCGCACCCAATCCCGGCATCCTGGACTTCCAGGACGCGGTCTACGGCCCCGTCACCTACGACCTGGTTTCCCTGTTCAAGGACGCCTACGTGAGCTGGGACGAGGAGCGGGTTCTG
>DASTHR010000486.1:0-2350 GCA_035718105.1 Burkholderiales bacterium | reverse complement strand
GGGGCCACCGTGCGTCCGGCGCAAGACCCCGGCGGTGCATGCCCTGGCGCCCCGGGTCCGATTCACCCTTGCCGGGCCTGCGGCGGCTCCGAGGCTGCCACGGGGATCAATACCATTCTGCCCGCCGGCGCGGCCGGGTAGGCGAGGGGACTCCGCTTCCGAGGCGAAAGAGCGCTCGTGGACTTACACAGCGGAATATGTACCTAATGGGGAATAGGCCACAGACGGTACCGCCCGGGCCGGCCAGCGGACGAACGCACGCCGCCCGGAGGCGGGAGGTTTCATTGACAGGGGCGTGGCGCGCCCCGGGCGACTTACTTAGCCGTGTTGAGAAAAGGCTGAACCGCCGCCTTGTCCTTCTTCTTGGACTTCTTCGCTTCCCTCTTCTCTTTCAGGGTCAGGGCCGGCTGCTTCTTGGCCTCTCTGTTGCCATGCTGTTCCTTGCTGCTCATGACTCATTGCTCCCGATGATGCCGCGGTCCCGCATGGTGCCCGGTCGCGTCGGGCCGCACATTGCACACCGCGACGGTTGAGACCATCGAGCCGCGCCGACGCAGGCGCCGGGCGCGCTCAACACTGCAGAGTCGGTCTGTGGCCCGCCACCAGGTCCTCGAGCATGGTCCTGCGCTCCGCCTCGTCGGTACTGGCATAGACGCACACACAGTTGGCGCCGCGCTTCTCGAAGGCATCGAGCTGGAAGTTGGAGCCCAGCGGCTCCGCCATGCTTGAGGTCTCGCCGATGAAGAGCACTTCATGGGACGCCCGGCGGTAGTTCTTGTTGTTGTACAGGCGCTTGGTGACGAAGTAGACGGCCCCTAGAGGGCGGAACCGCGTGCTGAACGGCCACACCTGGAAGCAGTACTTGTGTCCGGATTTTCCACTCAACATCAGATCCCCGTGCTTTGCCATGCTCACCTCTTCACCATTAGTCAGCCCCCATCCTACGCTGATTCCGCTCCTGCCGTTGAAATACCTTCTCGCCGAGCCGCGCAACGTGTTGAGGGGAATCCCCATCGAAAGCGCGTTGCAGTCGCGGGAGCAGGCCGGGCTCACCGCCCGCGACATGCCGGCGAATTACGTGGTGGGGCGCTGGGCCCGCGGCGCGGCCTCAGTTTAGCGGCGGCACCACTCCGGCGATCTTCAGCAGATCGGTGATGCGGAAGTTGCCGGGCACCGCTGACGGCAGGGTCGGCTTCCAGTCAGGCCTGGTGGCGAGGTAGGACGTTTCGTCCGCCTTGAGCAGGTCGAAGAACACCTTTCCGACGATATGCCCGCCCACCGGTCCCAGGCGCAGGCCGCCCTCCATGACCTCCGCCTCCTTCAGCACGTAGTACCACAGGGGTGTGCTCCGATCCATGCCGTCGGAAAGCTCCGAGAGCTGGGCCGGCGTCAGGGCCGGCAGCTTCAGCGCCGCGGCGATGGCCTGGCCCGAGGGGATGCCGAAATTGACATGGCGCATCAGGTTACGGGACGCCAGCGACTGCACGCCGTCGCCGGGCAGGCCGGGCGTCGGGCTGCGCGACCCGGGCAGATGCATCAGCGGTGTGGACAGCCTGGTGTCGATCTTCTTGTTGAGGCGGACGTTGCCGTCTCCGAAATTGAAGAAGGTCTGCCAGTCCACGAACCGGCGCGGGGCGCGCTTGCCGCCGCGGAAGTCGTCGGGATCCGCGGCGGAGGCGTTGGCGGAGCTGTCGTCGAAAACGAAGGCGAAGAAGGGCGACGTGCCGCCATCGGGGCCGAAGTTCAGCCGATAGCTCGGCCGCACCTGGGAGTGGCCGAAGCGATACGCGGCGACGGAGAACTCAATGGGGATGCGGGTGTTGCGGCTCTTCGAGCGGTCGGCGAGGAATTTCGCCACCCGCTGCTGCCCGATGGTCGCGGGGAGGAACTCATTCACGATGATCCACTGGTAGTGCCACCGCACCTGGCGTTGCGCCTCGGCAAATACCTTCTCGGCCGGCCAGTCCGGGTGCTCCGCCCGCACGCCGGCGCTTACCGCGTTGTGGAAGCGCAGCATGGCCACGTGGAACTGGCTGATGATGGTGTTCTCGTCGTTGCGGCCCTCCGCCAGGATGGCGACGCCGCCCTCGTCACGGGGCAGGTCGTAGCGGGTGGCGCCCTTGCGCGAGACCGCCTCCGAGCCCGGTATCGCCTCGACCCGGAACAGCATGTCGCCCGAGGTCAGGTCGTAGAGTTCCGCGGATTCCTCGGGGCCGCCGCCATAGAGTGAATCCAGATCGAATGCCGGGGTGCGGAAGTTGGTGGTAAGCCTCGGGTTGGCGGGCCGAAGCAGCGGGGATTTCGGGTCCAGGGTGATGTCGTGGTCCAGGAACTGCCCGAAGAAGGTCAC
>DASTHR010000485.1:0-2937 GCA_035718105.1 Burkholderiales bacterium | reverse complement strand
GGCGGGCACGGAGATGGTGATGCCTGGTGACAACGTGTCGATCACGGTGAGTCTGATTGCGCCGATTGCGATGGAAGAGGGTCTGCGTTTTGCGATTCGCGAGGGCGGCCGCACCGTGGGCGCCGGCGTCGTCGCGAAGGTGATTGAGTAAAGCAGTGGCCAGTAGTCGGTGGCCAGTGGTCAGTGGCGCCAACAGACAAGCTGACGACTGAAGACTGACTGCTGACGACTAGGAACAGACATGCAAAGCCAGAAAATTCGCATCCGACTCAAGGCCTTCGACTACCGTCTCATCGACCAGTCGGCGATGGAGATCGTGGAGACGGCAAAGCGCACGGGCGCGGTGGTGAAGGGGCCGGTGCCCCTGCCGACGCGCATCGAGCGCTTCAACCTGCTGCGTTCCCCGCACATCGACAAGACTTCGCGGGACCAGCTGGAGATCCGTACCCACCTGCGGCTGATGGACATCATCGATCCCACGGACAAGACGGTGGATGCGCTGATGAAGCTGGACCTCCCCGCGGGGGTGGACGTGGAAATCAAGCTGTAGCAACGCGGATCCCGCGGACAGGCCCGAAGAGGCAGTCCGCACCGTAGAGGATCCGAAATTGAACCGCCGGCCAATTGAAGTCGGCACCTTGCAAGAGGGTAAGTAAAATGAGCTTAGGACTTGTCGGTCGAAAGATCGGCATGACCCGCATCTTCACCGACGACGGCGACACCGTCCCGGTGACGGTGCTGGACGTGTCTAGCAACCGCGTTACCCAGATCAGGACGCAGGAGACCGACGGCTATTCCGCCGTTCAGGTCACCTTCGGCAAGCGCCGGGCCAGCCGGGTTGCGAAGCCCGCAGCGGGCCATTTCGCCAAGGCGGCCGTTGAGGCGGGCCACACCGTGCGCGAATTCCGCGTGGGCGCCGAGCAGGCCGCGGGCCTCGCGCCCGGCGCCGTTGTCGGTCCGGATATCTTCAAGGTGGGGCAGAAGGTGGACGTCACCGGCGTGACCCTGGGCAAGGGTTTCGCCGGCGTGATCAAGCGCCATCGCTTCAGTTCCAACCGCGCCACCCACGGCAACTCGGTGTCCCACAACCGCCCCGGCTCCACCGGACAGAACCAGGATCCGGGCCGGGTGTTCCCGGGCAAGCGCATGGCGGGCCACATGGGCGACGCGCAGCGCACCACCCAGAACCTCGAGATCGTGCGCATCGACGCCGAGCGCGGACTGCTGCTGGTTCGCGGCGCCGTGCCCGGCCACAAGGGCCGCGACGTGATCGTGCGTCCCGCCGTGAAGGGGAAAGCCTGATGGAACTCCAGCTCATCAACGACCAGGGCAAGCCCACCGCGAGCGTGAGCGCGTCGGACGCGCTGTTCGGCCGCGATTACAACGAGGCCCTGGTGCACCAGGTGGTGACCGCGTATCTGGCCAATGCCCGCCTCGGCACCCGCAAGCAGAAGGGCCGCAGCGAGGTGAACAAGTCCGGCCGCAAGCCCTGGCGCCAGAAGGGCACCGGCCGCGCGCGCGCGGGCATGGCTTCCAGCCCCCTGTGGCGCGGCGGCGGCAAGATCTTCCCGAACCTGCCGGAGGAGAACTTCAGCCACAAGGTCAACCGCAAGATGTACCGCGCGGGCATCGCCTCCATCCTGTCGCAGCTGGCCCGCGAAGGGCGGCTGTCGGTGATTGAGAGCCTGACGCTGGACGCGCCCAAGACCAAGCTGCTCGCGCAGAAGCTCAAGGCCATGGGGCTGGAGCAGGTCATGGTCATCACCGACAGCGCGGACCAGAACCTGATGCTGTCCTCCCGCAACCTGCCCCAGGTACTGGTGGTGGAGCCGCACCAGGCGGATCCCGTGAGCCTGATCCGGGCGCCGCGGGTGCTGCTCACGCGCGGGGCGGTGGCGAAGATCGAGGAGATGCTGGCATGAGCGCCCCCAATCTGAACCAGGAATGGCTGATGAAGCTGATCCTCGCTCCGGTGGTTTCGGAGAAGAGCACCTTTGTCGCCGACAAGAACGAGCAGGTCATTTTCCGCGTCGCCAACGGCGCCACCAAGCCGGAGATCAAGGCGGCGGTGGAGCTGATGTTCAAGGTCCAGGTCGACAGCGTCCAGGTCGTCAATGTCCGGGGCAAGGAAAAGCGCCACGGGCGATTCACCGGACGGCGTCGCGGCTGGAAGAAGGCCTACGTGTGCCTCAAGCCCGGCCAGGAGATCAACTTTGCCCCAGGGGAGACCAAGTAAATGGCCCTCGTAAAATTCAAGCCGACCTCCCCCGGCCGCCGGCAGCTGGTCCGGGTGGTGAATCCCGACCTGCACAAGGGCAAGCCCCACGCCCAGCTGGTGGAGAGCCAGAAGCGCGGCTCCGGGCGCAACAACAACGGTCACATCACCACCCGCCACCGCGGCGGCGGCCACAAGCAGCATTACCGCGTCGTGGACTTCCGCCGCGACAAGGACGGGATTCCCGCCAAGGTGGAGCGGCTGGAGTATGACCCGAACCGCAGCGCCAACCTGGCCCTGCTGTGCTACGCCGACGGGGAGCGCCGCTACATCGTGGCCCCCAAGGGTCTGGCCGCGGGCGCTCAGGTGCTAAGCGGTTCCGAGGCGCCGATCAAGGTCGGCAACACGCTGCCGGTGCGCAACATCCCGGTGGGCACCACCATCCACTGCGTCGAGATGATGCCCGGCAAGGGCGCGCAGCTGGCGCGGGCGGCGGGCACTGCGGTCCAGCTGCTGGCGCGGGAAGGCAGCTACGCCCAGCTGCGGCTGCGTTCCGGCGAGATCCGCAAGGTCCACGTCGACTGCCGCGCCACCATCGGCGAGGTGGGCAACGAGGGCCACTCCCTGGAGTCCGTGGGCAAGGCCGGCCGCCAGCGCTGGAAGGGCATCCGTCCCACCGTGCGCGGCGTGGCGATGAACCCCATCGACCATCCGCACGGCGG
>DASTHR010000484.1:0-2359 GCA_035718105.1 Burkholderiales bacterium | reverse complement strand
GTAGGCCCTGAAGTCGTAACCTTGTTGTTTCATCTGGGCCAGCCATTCGGCGGCCTTGGCGTTGCCGGGGGAATGCGTGGTCACCACCCGGTAACCCTGTTCGGCGAGCTTGGTGCAGATGGACTCGCCCAGACCGCCCATGCCGCCCGTGACCAGCACCGTTTTTCCTGCCATTTTTCTCCCTCCTGTTGGTGATTGACTGCGAAAATCCTACGTGCCCACGCCGCGTTCCGCCTCGTGGTCGCGCACCTTCACGTAACGCCCCGGCGCCGGCTCGATTTCCGGGTAACGCTCGGAGCCGGGGCGTTGCGGCGCCGGCACACGTTCCCCGGCGCGCCGTCCCAGCCAGTCGCTGAAATGCGGCCACCAGCTGCCGGGCAGCTGTCGCGCCGCAGCCATCCACTGCTGGGGGTCGGCGGGCATGCCCTCGCCGGTCCAGTAGTTGCGGCGGTTCTTGGAGGCGGGGTTGATGACTCCGGCAATGTGGCCGCTGGCGGCGAGCACGAACTCCTTCTCGCCCCCCAGCAGCCGGGCGCTGGCGTAGGCGGACATCCAGGGCACGATGTGGTCCTCGCGGGTGGCGAGAATGAAAGCCGGAATGTCCACCTTGCCCAGGTCCACCGGGGTGTCCAGCACGCTGAGCTTGCCCGGAACCCGCAGGTTGTTCTCGAGGTACATGTTGCGCACGTACCAGACATAGAGCCTGCCCGGCAGGTTGGCGCTGTCGCTGTTCCAGTACAGCAGGTCGAAGGCTTCGGGGGTTCGCCCCTTGAGGTAGTTGTTCACCACGAAGAACCAGATCAGCTCGTTGGCGCGCAGGGAGGCGAAGGTGGTGGCCAGCTCGCGCCCGTGCATCAGGCCGCCGTCCCTGAAATCGGCTTCCCGCTTTTCGACGTAGGCCGGGTCCACATACACCGAGATCTCGCCCACATCGCTGAAGTCCAGCATGGTGGTGAGCAGGGTAAGGCTGGCGACCCGTTCGTCGCCGCGGGCCCTCAGCACCGCCAGGGCGGAGCTGAGCAGGGTCCCGCCCACACAGAACCCGAGCACGTTCAGCCGCTCCTGGCCGGTGAGGTCCAGCGCCACCTCCATGGCCTTGAACACCGCATGCTCGACATAATCGTCCCAGGTCTTCGCGCCCAGCTCCGGCGTGATGTTGCGCCAGGAGACGAGGAATACCTGCTGACCCTGCTCCAGCAGGTAGCGGACCAGGGAATTATCCGGCTGCATGTCCAGCAGGTAGTACTTGTTGATGAAGGGCGGCACCATCAGGAACGGCCGCTCGTACACCTCCGCCGTGAGCGGCCGGTAACGGATGAGCTGCATCAGCTCGTTCTCGTACACCACCGTGCCCTCGGTGACGGCCAGGTTGCGACCGACCTCGAACACCGACTCATCGGTCATCGAGATGCGCCCCTTCTCGATATCCGCCATCAGGTTCTTGAGCCCGGCTGCAATGCTGGCACCCTCGGTCTCCAGGGCCAGCTTCAGGACTTCCGGATTGGTCGCCGGGTAGTTGCTGGGCGCCAGCGCATCCAGGTACTGGCGGGCGAAGAAGGCCGCTTTGCGCTTGGTCTGGGGATCCAGACGCGAGGACTCCACCAGCTCGGAGACCCACCGCGTGTTCAGCAGGTGCTGCTGGCGCAGGAAATCAAAAAGCGGCAACTCCTTCCACTCGGCCCCGTGGAACCGACGGTCGCCCTTGTCGGGCACGACCACGGGCTCGGCCTGCGCGCCCTGGCCGGCGCCCAATAGGTTGGACCAGAGACGCATGTGGTCCTGGGCGTAGCGCATCTGCATCTGCGCGAGCCCCGCGGCCTCGTGCTGCAGGCCGGCGCTCAGGGACTGGAATATTTCTCCGAACTCCGGGCGCGGCCCCGCGGCGATGGCCTTCATGAACTGGTCGGCGAACTGCTGCTGGACCTGACCCAGCTGCTGCAACAGGTTTTGCCCGGCGTCGGGCCCGGATGACATGGGAGGAGAGATGAGTAGAAGTGCGGTTGCGGAAGGGTGCGGGGATTCTTGCGTCCCGCTGCCGCTCCTGTCAAGCTGCGCGGTCGCCCGGACCCGAACCCATGTACCTTTACATCGTCGTGATCGGCTGGTTGTACGTGGTGCTGCTCATGGCGGCCACGGAAAAGACCCTTGCGGCGGCGGTGTTGACGTTCCTCGGCTATGGACTGGTGCCCATTGCCGTGGTGGTCTGGGCGACGGTGGCGGGGGTCCGGCGCCGTCGCGGGTCAGTGCCCATGGGCGAGGTATCCCAGCAGCCAGACCGAGCCGATACCCAGCGTGATCAGTGACACCTGCTGCAGCGTGGCCCGAAGCTCGGGCCGGCGGTGCAGTCCGGGAATCAGGT
>DASTHR010000483.1:0-2165 GCA_035718105.1 Burkholderiales bacterium | reverse complement strand
GGGAGCGGCGGTGACCCTGTTTAATGCCGCCACCGGTGCGCTGCTGGGCGCCACCACGGTGGATTCCACCGGCAGCGAAATCGGCCAGTGGGAGTTTGAGCTGCGCACCAATACGCCGCCCTGCCGGGTGCGCGTCGAGATCAACGGTGCCACGGCCGAGCGCGCGGTGAGCAATGCACCCAACTGCGGCACCAACCCGCCGCCCGCCAACCGGCCGCCGGTGGCCACCATCACGGCCCCGGCGGGGAACGTCGCCATTACGCAAGGGCAGTCGGTGGACTTCGCGGGCAGCGGCAGCGATCCGGATGGCAATTCGATCACCTTTGCCTGGACGTTCCAAGGGGCCACCCCCTCCAGCGCCACGGTGGCGGACCCGGCGCCGGTGGTCTTCAACACCGCAGGGACTTTCACCGTGACCCTCACGGTGCGGGATTCCCTGGGGGCGACCGCCTCGGCGTCGCGGACTGTCACGGTCAGTGCCCAGGCCAACCGGCCGCCGGTGGCCGCCATCACGGCCCCGTCCGGGAACGTCACCATCACGCAAGGCCAGTCGGTGGACTTCGCCGGCAGCGGCAGCGATCCGGACGGCAACCCGCTCACCTACGCCTGGACCTTCGGCGGCGGCACCCCGGCGAGCGCAACGGTGGCGGACCCGGCGCCGGTGGCCTTCAACTCCGCCGGCAGCTTCACCGTGACCTTCACGGTGGGGGATTCCGCGGGAGCCACGGCATCGGCCACGCGCACCGTCACGGTAAGGGCACCCACACCCCCCACCGCCAGCGCGGACAGTTACTCCGCGGTCGCCGGCCAGACCCTGACGGTGCTCTCGCCGGGGGTGCTCCGCAACGACACCAGCAGCCCGGCGGGGCGGCCGCTTACCGCTCGGCTGGTGAGCAATGTGAACAGCGCCAACCTGCTCACGTTCAACAGCGACGGCAGCTTCATCTACTCGCCGGCGTCGAGCTTCAGCGGCACCGACCGCTTTACCTACCAGGCGCTGGACGGTGGCGTGGCGAGCGCCACGGCGACGGTGACCCTCACCGTGGCCGCGCCGCTGCCCATCACCCGGGCAGAGTGGGAGGACGGGGAGCTGGACGTTCGTGGCACCGGCGCCCCCGCGCGCGCGACGGTGATCCTGCGCAACGCCTCCACCAATGCCGAGATCGCCCGAACCACTTCCAGCGGCAGAGGTGAATGGCGATTCGATGTGCGCCGGCTCTCGGCCCCTCCCTGCAGCGTGAGGGTGGAGTCGGGGAACCGGGTCGGCGTCCGCAACGTCTCGGATGCGCCGTCGAACTGCGTGCGTTGAGTCCGGAGACGGTCCGCGGCGGCTGACGCCGTCGCGGGCCGATCCAAAGCGAAACTAGCGAAGGAGTAAGAAATGAACAGGATGATCATCGGAGCAGCGGCGGTGCTGGCCCTGGCGGGCATCGCGGTCCAGGCGCAGGCCGCGCAGTGGCGGCTCAAGGCCACCCAGGGCGACCGCGCCTTCGTCGTGGTGGACCCGGCGCAGCAGGCGAACACCGCGGTGCTGCAGCAGGCGGCCGACAGCGTGTGCAAGGCGGGCAAGGGCTGCCTGGTCATGTTCTGGGCCGACGAGGCCCTGGCGCCGGCGAAGATGCCGCTTACCGCGGCCCAGTCCCGCGGCCTGGTGGCCCAGTACGCGCGCAATCCGGCCACCGGCAGCAGCGAGTTGCTGCTGCGCTGCCCGGCGGGAGACACCTCTAAGAAGCGCTGCCTCAAGTAGCGCCGCGCAGTCATGCCTGACGGGCGGGGCGGAGCCCCGCCCGTTTTCTTTTGCCGTTCAGGCCCGGTTCAGCCCCTTGGGCGCACCATGCGTACCAGGACGGGAGACAGGCTCCCTCCGAATTTCGAAACGGAGGCAACCATGCAACGAGGCAAGGCAATTCTCCTGGCGGCAACTCTCGCCGGCGCCACCTCCCTGGGGGCGGGTGCCGCGCGCGCCGAGGAGCGGGAACCCGCCGAGCGGGCGCCGGTGCAGGTGGTGGTCGTGAACGCTCCCGCGCCGGCCGGCGCCCCCTGCGGGGAGCGCGGAGCCTACGGCAGCTGCGGTTGCGATCGCTACAACGCCACATTGATCTCGGTGCTCGACGCCCCGTTCCAGCCAGGCGCGATGTACTTCGTCAACCCGCCCGTGGTTCCGG
>DASTHR010000482.1:0-16563 GCA_035718105.1 Burkholderiales bacterium | reverse complement strand
CGCCTGCGACCAGGCGCAGCGCTCGCCCATGGTCGTCACCCCGCCAGCACCGCGCCCACCAGCGCCCGGGCCTCGCTCTGGATGCGCTTCAGGTGCGCCTCCCCGAGGAAGCTCTCGGCGTAGAGCTTGTAGACGTTTTCGGTCCCGGAGGGCCGGGCCGCGAACCAGCCGCTGGCGGTCATCACCTTCAGCCCGCCGATGGCGTTGCCGTCCCCGGGGGCGTGGGTCAGGATGGCCTCGATCTTCTCCCCCGCCAGCTCCGCCCCCTTCACCTGCTCCCGCGACAGCTTCGCGAGCTTCGCCTTCTGCTCCGGCGTGGCCGGGGCGTCGATGCGCTCGTAGCAGGGCGCGCCGTGCTCGCGGGTCAGTTCCGCGTACAACTCTCCCGGATCGCGCCCGCGGCGCGCCATCATCTCGGCGGCCAGCAGCCCCAGGATGATGCCGTCCTTCTCCGTGGTCCACACCGCGCCGTCGCGGCGCAGGAACGTCGCTCCGGCGCTCTCCTCCCCGGCGAAGCCCAGGGAGCCGTCGGCGAGGCCCGCCACGAACCACTTGAACCCCACCGGCACCTCCACCAGCCTCCGGCCCAGCCTGGCCGTGACCCGGTCGATCATGCTGCTGCTCACCACCGTCTTGCCCACCGCCGCCGCGGCCGGCCACTCGGGCCGATGCGCGAACAGGTAGGCAATGGCCACCGCCAGGTAATGGTTCGGGTTCAGCAGCCCCGCCGAGCGTGTCACGATGCCGTGGCGGTCGTTGTCGGTGTCGTTGCCGAAGGCCACGTCGAAGCGCTCCCGCAGGTCGATCAGCCCCGCCATGGCGTGGGGCGAGGAGCAGTCCATGCGGATCTTGCCGTCCCAGTCCAGGCGCATGAACCGGAAAGCCGGGTCCACCGCCCCGTTCACCACCTCGATGTTGAGTCCCCAGCGGGTGCGCAACGGTTCCCAATAAGCCACCCCGGCGCCCCCCATGGGGTCCACCCCGATGCGCAGCCCGGAGGCGCGGACCAGTTCCAGGTCCAGCACCGCCCCCAGGTCCTCGATGTAGGCGGAGCGGAAGTCGTGAGCCCGGACGTTCGCCGCCTGCCGGGCGCCGGCCAGGGCCATGCGGCGGACGCCCCGCAGATCGTCCTCCAGGAACTTGTTCGCCGCCTTCTCGATCACGCTCGTGGCCCCGCTCTCCGCCGGGCCGCCGTGGGGCGGGTTGTACTTGAAGCCGCCGTCCTCCGGCGGGTTGTGGGAGGGCGTGATGACGATGCCGTCGGCCAGGCCGCCGCCGCGGCCCCGGTTATGGGTCAGTATCGCGTGGGAAATCACCGGGGTCGGCGTGAAGCCGCCGGCGTCGTCCACCCGCGTCTCCACCCCGTTCGCGGCCAGCACCTCCAGGGCGCTGGCAAAAGCCGGCTCCGACAGGGCGTGGGAATCCATGCCCAGGAACAGCGGCCCGTCCGTGCCTTGGGCGCGGCGGTAGTCGCAGATCGCCTGGGTCGTGGCCAGGATGTGGGCCTCGTTGAACGAGGCCTTGAGGGACGAGCCGCGGTGGCCGGAGGTGCCGAACGCCACCCGCTGCTCGGCGCGGGCGGGGTCGGGACGGTCGCAGAAATACTCCGTGATGAGGCGCGGGATGTTGGCCAGCATGGAAGCCGGCGCCGGTTTCCCGGCGAGGGGGTGCGTGGACATGGCGGTTTCTCCTCCCGGCGGCCCGGGGCATGGTGGTTCTTCTGGTTCCGCCCCAATTATGCCGCAGGGGCTAAGGATTTGCCGCGCCCCCCGGAACGGAATTGAGGGGGTTGAAAATCCATCCACCGGAACCTCACCTGCCCTTGCGGCAAGGCCGGGACACGTTCAGTGTCAATGATCGAGCACCGCTACGGACTAGCCGGAGGGCGCCGTGCAGGTTCGTAGGCAATATCTCCTGGCCCGGCACGGCGTCGAAACCAACTTGCGAAAGGAGAACTGAAGAATGAAATTCGCTTCGACGGGCATGCTGTTGTTTCTCGTTGTGGGAATGCAATGCCACGCGGCGCCCCGGCGGCCATGCCTTGGGGCAGCGCGTAGATCTGTGTCGAGGCTGATCAAGCCGTTGGTGCAGATCGATGGCTCAAGCTGGCGTTCAGCTCTGGGGGTCAGATTCGAGCTGGGACGCGCGGATCGCGAACAGGGCGTCCCGGCCATCCGGATTGGCCTTGTCGCCGCGCTCGATGTAAGGCACGGCGATCCTCTGATAGAACCGGGAAATGGGATAGGTCCTGCTGAAGGCGTTGACCGCCATGATCAGACACTGCCTCCGGGCATCCGCGCCGGAGGGAGACGGATTGGCGATAACCGTCAGTGTGGATCCGAACTCGTCCGGAAACCTGATTGATTCGAGGAGCGCTTCAATGCTGGGCGCGGACCCGCCGCGCGCCGGAAGGTGCAGCAGCAGCTCCTCCCCGCCGGAGGCCCACCGGAACTGAAGGGACGCGAATAACCAGTACCCCGAATACTCCAGCGTCTCCAGGCCACCCGCGCGCGTCGAGGTGCAGGTTCTGTGGATGCGGGCCACGGAATCGTCCGGCAGGAACGCAAAGCCGTTTGCCGCAAGCATCGCGGCAAGTTCCGGAAACCCCGGGAGGATCGCGAGGTCCGAAAGCGGCGCCTTCTGGCTTGTCACCGTGCGCGAGTCCTTCCGACACGCGCCTTCACTGCTCCAACGCAGATTTTCGATCATCCGGAAGCCCGTGTGCTCGGAGCGTCAGCCCCTGTCCTGAACGCGCCGCCAATCCCATCCGGGGCGGGCCGGCCAAAACGATCTCGACCGGCCACCCGTTTCTTTCGAATTGTTCGCGGACATTCTTGCGGCAACACGCGGCCCTGCACATCAGCCAAAAGTCGTAGCGGCCGCGCACTCGAATTCGTTTGAGACGCCAATGCGCTGCGATTCGCTTGCCCGGGACGCGGTTCCGGCCCCGGATGGCCAAGTTCCCGCGGCACGTGACGGGCCGCTCAAGGGATCGCGTTCCGGACCGGTGAGCTTGCGCGCACTCAGCTCAGCCCCGAGAGTCTCTTGAAGCCCTCAAGGTCTGCGGCATAGATGAGATCGAGAATGCGCCGTTCGCGTTGCGCGATCGCATTCACGAAGGCCCGGACGTCCTTCACCGTCCCGAAGGCCTCGCGGCCCCGCTCCAGGAAATCAACAAGATCGCCCCACCCCGCACGTTGCGCCGGGAGTTTCGCCATCCTCATGGCCACCCCCACCACCCAGCGGCGCGCCCCTTCCCCCACTTCAATCAGGACGCTTCGGGTCAGATCGATCTGGCGGACCCGCTCCGCGTAGTTGTCACAACCCCGGTAGGCCCTGGCGTAGACTTCCGGCGTTATGTTATCGGTCACGCCAAGCTGATCGACCAGCACCCGCAGCAGGCGATTGTCCAGTGCAATCGTCAGGCGGTTCAGTTCAACGGTCTCAGTGAGCAGCCGGATGGTTTCCGCCGGCAGTATGCGCGCCAGGAACTCATGGATGCGTTCGACGTCGTGGTTGCGCTGGCTGAAGTCGCGCGCGGCGTAGATATCGCTCAGGAAGAGCTCGCACGCCGGGCGGCAATTCGGATCGGCCAGCAGGTCGGCGTAGGTTCCCGCCAGTCGCCGGGCCTGCCACGCCCGCAGGGTGGCGAGTTGCGGATCCAGTCCTTGCGCGGCGATGCAGTGATGCTCGAGATCGTCGGCGTGCTTCAGGTCGTTCAGGAACTTGGCTGCGCTCGGCCGGCCAGCGGTGTGAGTCATAAACCAGTTCGGCGCGCGTGCCACAGATTTCGCCGCGCAGCGGCGAAACCCCCGGCGTTGCGTTGGTCGCTCCTTGTCGTGGCGCAGAAAGACTCCGGCGCATTGCCGGAACGGCGTCCACGCTTTGATTTTAGCAACCCCCGCGCCGCCGGAACCCGCGTCGGGATAATCCGGGGACCGCGGATCAGTCCCGCGCGTTATCCGCCGCGGACATGGTCGGAACCGTCAACCGGGCGATCAACCGCGGGCCGGCGGGAACCCGCGCACGACGAAAAAGGGCGGCCCGCAGGCCGCCCGGTCCCCACTCAGGTATTCGGAATCAGAACTTGTCGGGAAAATGCCGCGAGCCGCCCAGGATGGCAGGAGGCGCGTGGGGCAGGCTTACCGGCAACTCGTCAGCCGACGCTGAAGCTCTCGCCGCAGCCGCACTCGCCCTTGACGTTGGGGTTGTTGAACTTGAAGCGCTCGTTCAGGCCCTCGCGCACATAGTCCACTTCGGAGCCGTCCAGGAACTGCAGGCTCGACGCATCGACGTACACGGCCACGCCGTGGCTCTCGAACTTCAGGTCCTCGGGCTTCACGTCGTCGGCCCACTCGATCCGGTAGGCGAGGCCGGAGCAGCCCACTTGCTTGACGCCCAGCTTGAGGCCGGCGCCCTTGCCGCGGCGGGTCAGGGTTTTCTCGATGTGCTTTGCGGCTCTTTCAGTCAACGTGATCATGGCAGGCACATTTCAGCAACAGGAATTGCGATTATAGTCCGGCATCAGGTGACGACAGCGGCCAGCCCGCGCAGGCGCTCCAGCACCCGTCCCAGGGCCTGCAGGAATCCGTCCACCTCCGCCGGGGTGGAGTCCTTGCCCAGGCTGAGACGCACCGCGCCGCGGCCGAGTTCCTCTGGCACGCCCATGGCCGTGAGCACCGCGCTTACCCGGGACGCGCCGCTGGAGCAGGCTGCGCCGCTGGCGCAGGCGTAGCCCGCCTGGTCGAGGGCGATCACCAGGGTCTCGCCCTCGATCCCGGGCACCGCGAAGAAGCTGGTGTTGGGCAGGCGCTTCGCGTCCCGCCCGAAGATCGTCGCGCCCAGTCCGGCAAGGCCCTGCTCCAGGCGCTGACGCAGGGCGGCGAGCCGCGGCCCCAGCTCCGCCACCCGCTGCGCCGCCAGCTCGCAGGCGAGTCCGAAACCGACGATGGCTGGCACGTTCTCGGTGCCGGCGCGCAGGCCGGACTCATGGCCCCCACCCAGGATCTGGGACTTCAACGCCAGTTTCTTGTCCATCACCAGCGCCCCCACGCCCTTGGGGGCGTAGAACTTGTGGCCGGACAGGGTGAGGGCGTGGACGTTGAGGGACGGGAAGTCGAAGGGGATCTTGCCGAAGGCCTGCACCGCGTCGGTGTGCGCCAGCGCGCCCCTCGCCCGAGCCTTCGCCGCCACCGCCGCCACGTCGTGGATCACGCCGGTCTCATTGTTGGCGAGCATGACGGAGGCAATGCCGGCGGGCTCACGCAGCGCCGCGTCCAGGTCCGCCATGTCCAGGCGCCCCTCGCCGTCCACCGCCAGCTTGCGCAGGGTCCAGCCCTGACGCGCCAACTCCTGGGCCGGCCGCGCGACGCAGGGATGCTCCACGGCACTGACGACAATCTGCGAAGGCCTGAGGTAGCCGGCTGCGCCGCGGAGGAAGAGGTTGTTGGCCTCGGAGCCGCCGCTGGTGAAGATCACCTGGGAGGGGTGTACTGCGAGCACCGCCGCCACCTGCTCGCGGGCGGCGTCCAGCGCCTTGCGCGCCACGGTTCCGAACTCGTGGCGGCTGGAGGCGTTGCCGAATTTCTCCCGGAAATAGGGAAGCATGGCGGCCAGCACCGCCTCGTCCACAGGCGTCGTCGCGTTGTGGTCGAAGTAGCCGGCCGCCGCGGTCATGCCCTCAGGCGGAAAGCGCGGTCGAAGAGACGTTGCGCCGCGGGCGCCGGTCGTCGAGCGTTGCGACGTTGGAGGGCTTCTGCCGGTCCACCATGTCCTTGAGGGTCACCGAGGACAGGTACTCGTAGATCTTCTCGTTCAGGCTCACCCAGAGGTCGTGGGTCATGCAGCGCTGCTCGTCCTGGCAGTTGGCCAGGCCGCCGCACCGGGTGGCGTCGAGGGGTTCGTCGACCGCGACGATGATGTCGGCAATGGTGAGTTGGTCCATGGGCCGCGCCAGGTTGTAGCCGCCGCCGGGACCGCGCACGCTTTCCACGAGGCCGTGGCGCCGCAGCTTGCCGAACAGCTGCTCGAGGTAGGATAGGGAAATCTTCTGACGATCGCTGATGCCCGCCAGGGTCACCGGGCCGCCCCCGTGACGCATGGCGAGATCAATCATTGCAGTCACCGCAAAACGCCCTTTGGTCGTGAGTCTCATGATCGAATCCTCTCAGTGGTGATGAGGGGGAAAACCGGATTAACGGCCGGAACCAGGATTCAAAATCCAATCCTGATGGAATTTGTCAACTTTAGGCCACGGGAGTTCCCTAGTCAACTATACGATTAAGGTAATTCGGGTCGAACTTGTCGGCGGTGGCCTGCTCCTCCTCCACCGATACCCCAAGCCTCTTGAGATGCTCGATGATCGCCTCGATGCGGTGGTCGGTGGCAACGGTATGGTCAATCAATCCGTGGATGGCCTTGGCCATGGGGTCACTCATGTCAGAACTGATGGCGTAAGCCGAAAATCCCAGCTTTTCCGCTTTTTTCTCCCGTGTTTCGCTGACACCCGGCTCCAGGATGTGGGCGGGAATGCCCACCGCCGTGGCGCCCGGCGGCACATCCCGCACCACCACGGCGTTGGATCCCACCTTGGCGCCCTCCCCCACGGTGATGGGTCCCAGGATCTTCGCCCCCGCGCCCACCACCACGCCATTGGCCAGGCTGGGATGGCGCTTGCCCTTGTTCCAGGAAGTGCCGCCCAGGGTCACGCCGTGGTAGAGCGTCACGTCGTCGCCGATTTCAGCGGTCTCGCCGATGACGACGCCCATCCCATGGTCGATGAAGAAGCGCCGCCCGATGCGGGCTCCCGGATGTATCTCGATCCCGGTAAGCCAGCGCCCGAGATGGGACAGAAAGCGGCCCAGCCACTTGAACCCCGCGTTCCACAAGGCGTGCGCCACGCGGTGCATCACCCGCGCGTGGAAACCCGGGTAGCAGGTGATGACTTCCCAGGTGCTGCGGGCCGCCGGGTCCCGGTCGAACACGCAGGCTATGTCTTCGCGTATGCCGTCGAACATGGTCGCAGGTTACTGATTTGTCGTCAGTATCCTGTTTTGTACCTTTTGGGTCAACTATTTGGGAAGGGAGCCGAGGATGCCGCGCAGGATGTTCACTTCCTCCCGTTCGAGGCGGGCGCGGGAGAAAAGACGGCGCAGGCGCGGCATCAGGCGCTTGGGGTTGTACGGATCCAGAAACCCCGTCGCAAGCAGGGTCTGCTCCAGATGCTCGTAGAAGCGCTCCATGTCGTCCAGGCTCGCTGGCGGGAACTCCGGGGGCGGCGGCTGGGGAGCGCCCACCGCGGCCATGCGCAACTCGTAGGCAAGCACCTGCACCGACGCCGCGAGGTTGAGCGACGCGTAATCAGGATTGGTGGGGATGCGCACCAGGAGCTGGCAGCGGCTCAGCTCCTCGGTGGTCAGTCCGGCCTGCTCGGAACCGAAGACCAGCGCCACGGGATGGTGCGCGGCTTCCCCGGCAAGGTGCAGTGCCGCCGCGCGGGCGTCCATCGTCTCGGCGCGCAGCTCGCGCCCGCGGGCGCTGGCGCCCGCGGCGAGCACCGCGCCCTCGAGCGCCTCGTCCAGTGTCGCGCACACCCGCGCGCCCTGCAGCAGGTCGCCGGCGCCCGAGGCCATGGCCTCGGCCTGGGGGTCGGGAAAATACTTCGGATTCACCAGCCGCAGGTCGGCGAGCCCCATGGTCTTCATGGCCCGCGCCGCGGCGCCGATGTTGCCGGGGTGGCTGGTGCTGACCAGCACCACGCGCACATTGGCCAGCGCCGGGGGTGAACTCATATTAGAATTGCGCTCTTTTTTGCCGCACCGGGGTCCCGCTTCATGCATCCGATGTTGAACACGGCCATCAAGGCCGCACGCCGCGCCGGCGCGCTCATCAACCGCGCATCCCAGAACCTCGACCTGCTGCACGTCGCGCGCAAGTCCCAGGCCGACTACGTGAGCGAGGTGGACCGCGGAGCGGAGCAGGCCATCATCGAGATGCTGCTGGAGGCCTATCCGGGGCACTCGATTCTAGCAGAGGAGAGCGGCGCCCGAGGCCAGTCGGAGTACCAGTGGATCATCGACCCCCTCGACGGCACGACCAACTTCCTGCACGGCCTGCCGCAGTACGCGATCTCCATCGCGCTGGCGCACAAGGGGGTGGTGACCCAGGCCGTGGTCTACGATCCCAACCGCAACGACCTGTTCACCGCCTCCCGGGGCCGCGGCGCGTTCCTCAACGACCGCCGGATGCGGGTGAGCAAGCGGACGAAGCTGGAAGAGACGCTGATCGGCACCGGCTTCCCGTTCCGGGAGCTGAAGCACCTGGAGCAGTACATCGCCATGTTCCGCGACCTGGTGAAGCAGACCTCGGGGCTGCGCCGCCCCGGTGCCGCTTCCCTGGACCTCGCCTATGTCGCCGCGGGCTGGTACGACGGGTTCTGGGAACTGGGCCTGTCGCGCTGGGACATTGCCGCCGGAACGCTGCTCATCACCGAGTCCGGCGGCCTGGTGGGGGACCTGCAGGGCGGCGACCGATACATGGAGAGCGGCCACCTGGTGGCCGGAAACCCGAAGATCTTCGCGCAGCTGCTGAAGGTCATCGAGCCGCACCTGACGCCGGACCTGAAGAACTGAACTGCGCTCCTCGCCCCGGTCAACGGTAGACCAGCACCGGGATCTTGCAGAGGTTGAGCACCTTGTGGGTCTCGCTGCCCAGCAGCAGGGCGTTCAGGCCGCTGCGCCCGCGGGACGCCATGAAAATGAGGTCGCACTCCCGTTCCTGAGCGGCGCGAATAATGGCCTCGTGGGGCGATGCGCCGGGAATATAGGCCACGTCCGCGACCACGCCGGCCTGCCTCGCCAGCTCCAGCGCCGGGTTCACGATGCCCTTCGCCTCCTCCCTGGCCTCCTCCAGGAAGCGCTTGGGCCGCTCAGGATCGTAGCGCGTGTCGTCACCGAAGCCCGAAGCCGGCAGCGGCGGCTCCGGCAGCGCGAAGAAGAAGGTGATCCGCGCCCCGGTTTCCCTGGCGAAGCTGACCGCCTTCTCCACCGCGATCTTGGAAAGCTCCGACCCATCGGTCGGCACCAGGATGTGCTTGAACATTGCTATCCCCCAGGCTCATTGCTCGAAAACATGCTGGGACGGAATCTTACCGGAGCGCGAACTGCCGCGCACCTGCGGTGGCGGGGCACGGGCGGCGTATAATTCACCGCGTTCCGCGGGCGCCCGGGAGCGCTGTAAGCATGCTCCCGGCGCCGCTCTCCCCAACACCGTCCGATGAACAACTCCGGCACGCCGCAGGATCTCGCGCACCACACGCCGATGATGCAGCAGTACCTGCGCATCAAGGCGCAGCACGCGGACAAGCTGCTGTTCTACCGCATGGGGGACTTCTACGAGATGTTCTTCGAGGACGCGGAGCGCGCGGCGAAGCTGCTGGACATCACCCTCACCCGCCGCGGCGCCTCCGCCGGCGAGCCCATCCGGATGGCGGGCGTCCCGGTGCACTCGGTGGAGCAGTACCTGGCGAAGCTGGTGAAGCTGGGCGAGGCGGTGGCGATCTGCGAGCAGATCGGCGACCCGGCGACCTCGAAGGGACCGGTGGAGCGGCAGGTGACGCGGGTCGTCACTCCCGGCACCCTCACCGACGCGGCGCTGCTGGACGAGCGGCGCGAGAACCTGCTGCTGGCGGCGCTGCCCGGCCGCTCCCTGGTGGGACTTGCCTGGCTGTCCCTCGCGGCGGGGCGCATGCGGCTGATGGAGGTGCGCGCCGGCGACCTGCCGAGCGAACTCGAGCGGCTGCGGCCCGCCGAGATCCTGGCGCCCGAGGGCGCCGAGCTGCCCGCGGCGCTGGAGGGCCGCGCTCCCGTGAAGCGCCTGCCGGCGTGGCACTTCGAGACCGACGCGGCAAGCCGCAACCTCGCGCGCCAGATGGGAACCCTGGACCTTGCTGGCTTCGGCTGCGACGGCCTGGATGCCGCGCTGGGCGCCGCTGGCGCGCTGCTGGAGTACGCGAAGCTCACCCAGGGCACGGCCCTGGCCCACGTCAAGGCGCTGGCGGTGGAGCGCGGCGGCCAGTACCTGCGCATGGACGCCGCCACCCGCCGCAACCTTGAGATCACGGAAACCCTGCGCGGGGAGTCCGCGCCCACCCTGCTCTCGGTGCTGGACAGCTGCGTCACCGGCATGGGCAGCCGCCTGCTGCGCCACTGGCTGCATCATCCCATCCGCGACCCCGTGGAGCTGGAGCGGCGGCTGGAGGCGGTGGCGGCGCTGGCGGGAGAGGCCGGCGGCGGGCCCGGAGAAACTTTGCGCTCCGCGCTCAAGCCCTGCGCCGACATCGAGCGCATCACCGCCCGCGTCGCCCTCAGGAGCGCCCGGCCGCGGGACCTCTCGGCGCTGCGCGACAGCCTGGCCCTGCTGCCGGAGTCGGCCGCGGCGGTGTCCCTCTGCCTGGCGCCGCGGCTTCGGGAACTAGCGGCCGCGCTGGCCGTGGATGCGCGCTGCGCGGACCTGCTGGCCCGCGCGGTGGCCCCGGAGCCGGCGGCGAGCATCCGCGACGGCGGCGTCATCGCGGGTGGCTTCGACGCGGAGCTGGACGAGCTGCGGGCGATCCAGGACAACTGCGGCGCGTTCCTGCTGGAGCTGGAGGCGCGGGAGCGCACCCGCACCGGCATCCCCAGCCTGCGGGTCGAGTACAACCGGGTGCACGGCTTCTACATCGAGGTCACCCACGCCCACGCGGAGAAGGTCCCCGAAGACTACCGGCGCCGGCAGACGCTGAAGAACGCCGAGCGCTACATCACCCCGGAGCTCAAGAGCTTCGAGGACAAGGCGCTCTCGGCCCAGGAGCGGGCGCTGGCGCGGGAGAAGCTCCTGTGGGACCGGCTGCTGGAGGACCTCGCGCCCTTCATCCCCGAGCTGCAGCGCGCAGCGCAGGCGGCGGCGGAACTCGACGCGCTGGCCTGTTTCGCCGAGCGCTCCCTGGCCCTGGGCTACGCGGCGCCGACCTTCACCCGCGAGCCCGTGATCGAGATCGCGGGCGGCCGCCACCCGGTGGTGGAGCGGCAGGTGGACCACTTCATCCCCAACGACACGCGCCTGGGCCCCAGCCGCCAGATGCTGCTCATCACCGGCCCCAACATGGGGGGCAAGTCCACCTACATGCGCCAGGTGGCGCACATCGCGCTGCTCGCCCACTGCGGCTGTTTCGTGCCGGCGGCGAGCGCCCGCATCGGCCCCCTGGACCAGATCTTCACCCGCATCGGCGCCGCCGACGACCTGGCGGGCGGGCGCTCGACGTTCATGGTGGAGATGACGGAAGCGGCCAACATCCTGCACAACGCCACTGCCTCAAGCCTGGTGCTGATGGACGAGGTGGGGCGCGGCACCTCCACCTTCGACGGACTGGCGCTGGCGTGGGCGATCGCCCGCCACCTGCTGGAGAGGAACCGCAGCCTCGCCCTGTTCGCCACCCACTACTTCGAGCTCACGCGCCTGGCGGAGGAATTCCGCGAGGTCGCCAACGTGCACCTCTCGGCGGTGGAGCACGCCCACCGCATCGTGTTCCTGCACGCGGTGGAGGAAGGGCCGGCGAGCCAGAGCTACGGGCCCCAGGTGGCGGCCCTCGCCGGCGTGCCCGGAAGCGTGATCCGGGCTGCGAAGAAGCGGCTTGCGGAACTGGAGCAGGCGGGCGCGGCGCGCGACGGCCAGGGCGACCTGTTCAATCCTGCGCCGCCTCCCGGGGTGCCGGTGGCCGAGCCCCCTTTGCCCGCCCTGGAGATGCTGCGCCGCCTGGATCCCGATCAGCTTACGCCCCGGGAAGCCCTGGACCTGCTTTACCGCCTGAAGAAACTCGCCGAGTGAGGGGACGAGGGGCGGTGCGCCCGGTACTCCGAGCCTCGAGCGCGCCCGCAATGACCCGGATGGCCGCCGCGGCCGCCCCCCGTCTGCAGCCGGTCAGTGATGGTGGTGCCCGTGGGGCCCGTGCGCATGCCCGTGCGCCACTTCCTCGGCGCTGGCCGAACGCACCTCGGTGACGGTGCAGGCGAGGTTCACCACCTTGCCCGCGAGCGGATGGTTGCCGTCCACCACCACCTTGTCGGCCGCGACATCGGTGACGGTGTACAGGCGCCGCTCGCCGGATTCCTTGGCCACGCCCTCGAACTGCATGCCCACTTCCAGGTTCTCGGGGAACACGTCGCGGGGTTCCTCCCGCAGCAGCTGCTCGTCGTATTCGCCGAAGGCATCGACGGGCTCCAGCGTGACGTCGCAGCTCTGGCCGGCGTCCATGCCCTCGAGCGCGCGCTCCACCGCGGGAAACACGCCGTTGTATCCGCCGTGCAGGTAGCTGAAGGGCTGCTGCGACTTCTCCAGCACGTTGCCCTCCGCGTCGGACATCTCGTAGGAGAAGGTGACCACCATGTTCTTGCCAACCTGCATGTCTACCTCATCTGTTTGACCAGTTTCAGAACTTCCTGCGCGTGGCCACGGGGACTGACGCCGTAGAGGGCATGGCGGATGACCCCGTTGCCGTCGATGACAAAGGTGGAGCGGCGGATGCAGTATTTCCTCGCGCCGTTCAGCTCCTTCTCCTGCAGCACCCCGTACTTGCGCGCCACCTCGCCCTCGGTGTCGGCGAGCAGGCGCACCGTGAGGCCGTGCTTGTCGCGGAACGAACCGTGGCTCATGCAGTCGTCCATGCTCACCCCCAGCACCAGGGTGTTGAGCCGCCCGAATTCCTCCTCCAGTTCGCTGAAGGCAATGGCCTCGATGGTGCAACCCGGGGTGTCGTCCTTCGGGTAGAAGTAAAGCACGAGGTTGCGCTTGCCGCGCAGCCGCTCCAGGCTGACGATCTCCATGTCCGCATCCGGGAGCTCGAATTCCGGTGCGGCGACTCCAGGCTCCAACATGGTTGGTCCGGCAACCAGCATGGCTCGATTCTAACCCATCCCCGGTGACATTCTGTTACAACGGTGCGCGGCGACGTTTCCCTATAATACGCGACGCGAACGATGAAAAGCTCACCTCCCGCGGGGCTCGCCCCCGAAAAATTTCTGCGGCAGCACTGGCACCGGAAGCCCCTGCTGCTGCGGCAGGCATTCCCCGGCTTCGCCGGACTGCTCTCGCCGCGGGAACTGATGCGGCTCGCCTGCCGCGATGACGCCCAGTCGCGACTGGTGCTGCGCCACGGCCGCAGCTGGGAGCTGCGGCACGGCCCCTTCAGGGCGGCCGATTTTCGCGGCCTGCCCGAGCGCGGCTGGTCGCTGCTGGTGCAGGAGGTGAACCACTTTCTCCCGGAAGCCGAGCGCCTGCTCGCCTGCTTCGACTTCGTTCCCCGCGCGCGACTCGACGATCTCATGGTGAGCTACGCGCCGGACGGCGGCGGCGTCGGCCCGCACTTCGACTCCTATGACGTGTTTCTGCTGCAGGGGCTCGGGCGGCGGCGCTGGCGCATCTCGGCGCAGGAAGACCGGGAGCTGGTTCCGCGGGCGCCGCTGCGGATCCTGCGCCGCTTCCGGCCGCAGCGCGAGTGGGTGCTGGAATCCGGCGACATGCTCTATCTGCCTCCACGCTACGCCCACGAGGGCATCGCCGTCGGTGAGTGCATGACCTACTCCATCGGCTTCCGCGCGCCCTCGCACCAGGAACTGCTGACGGGGTTCCTGGATCACCTGGCGGAGAGCATCCACACCCCGGGGATGTACGAGGACCCGGGGTTGAGGCGCCAGCGGGAGCCCGCCCGCATCGGGGCGCCCATGCTGCGCCAGGTGCAGGCCGTCATCTCCGGGTTGCGCTGGAGGCGAGGCGACATCCTGCGCTTCCTCGGCTGCCAGCTCACGGAACCCAGGCCCCACGTTTTCTTCTCGCCGCCGCGGTCGCCCGTTACGCGGTCGCGCTTCTCCGCCCGCTGCCGCCGCCGCGGCGTGAGGCTGGACCCGCGCACCCGGCTGCTCTACACGCGGGGCATTTTCTTCATCAACGGCGACGCGCTGGAGGTGGGAGACGCGAGCGCGGAAGCGCTGCTGCGGCGCCTGGCGAACGAGCGCGAACTGCCGCCCGGGGAGCCCGGCGCCGAAGCGCAGGCGCTGCTTTACCGCTGGTACCGCCACGGCTATATTGCCGGCTGATGGATACGGACACGCCAGCGCCGCGGCACACCCGCCTCGAGGGCATCGCCGAATACGGCTCGGCGATCGAAACCGTGATTTCCAGGGCGCGACGCCGGATCCGCATCTTCGACCGGAACCTCGAAAGCCTCGGATTCAACACGCCCGGACGCCAGGACCTCCTGCGCGCATTCCTGCTGGAGAGGCCGGCCAACCACGTGTACATCGTGGTGCACGACACCGGCTACCTGACCCGAGGCTGCCCGCGCATGCTGCTGCTGCTGCGCCAGTTCAGCCACGGCGTGAGCATTCACCAGACCCACGCCCATGTGCGGGGAGTGTGCGATCCCTTCGTCATCGCGGACAGCGAGCATTTCGTGCACCGCTTTCACGTCGACGACTCCCGCAGCCTGCTGGCCCTGGACGACCCGCGGCAGACACGCAACCTCAACGACCGCTTCGACGAACTGTGGGAGGCATCCGATCCTGCGGTTTTCGCCACCACCCTAGGCCTTTGAAGCAATGTTGCTTTGCAGCATCTTCTGCTACAATCGCGTGCTGGTCGGCGACTTGCGTTGATCGGCCTCAAAGCGCTTTGTTAATCACATTAAGGAACAGACGATGAAATACTCCGCCCTCCTTGCAGCCCTGTTTGCCCTGACCCTCGCCGCCTGCGGCGAGAAGCCCGCCCCGGCGCCCGCTCCCGCTCCGGCTCCGGCCCCCGCCGCTGCTCCGGCCCCGGCCCCCGCTCCGGCCCCGGCTCCCGCCGCCGAGCAGAAGCCCGCCGAAGCCGCTGCTCCGGCCGCTGCCCCCGCTGCTCCGGCTGGCGAGAAGAAGGAAGAGAAGAAGTAATACGCGGCTTGCCGCGCAAGCAAAAAGCCGGCCCTCGGGCCGGCTTTTTTTGGTTTCGAGTCAACCCAATCGGGACAGCCGCGTTAGCTGCCCCGGGTGTGAACTCCCATCCGATCCGGTTTCGCCCGTTCTGCAAACCCGATATATGATCCATCGATCCCAACCCGTGAAGAGGAAACCTCAATGAAACACGCTGCCCTGTTTGTTGCCCTGCTTGCCGTGACTGTCGCTGCCTGCGGCGAGAAACCTGCCCCCGCTCCGGCTCCGGCTCCCGCTCCGGCGGCCACCCCGGCCCCCGCTCCGGCGGCCGCGCCCGCCCCCGCTCCCGCTCCGGCGGCTGCGCCGGCCCCCGCCGCGGCTCCCGCCGCCGCGCCGGCCCAGCCCGAAGAGAAAAAGGCTGAGGGCGACAAAATGAAGGAGGCCGCCCAGGCCGCCGCCACCGCCGGCGCCGCCTCCGCCAAGGAAGGCAAGGGCACGACCGACGTCGCCAAGGACGCGGGCAAGGCCGGCGCCGACGTGCTGAAGAAGTAAGCTCGGCGCGCCAGCGAAAAAGCCGGCCCCGGGGCCGGCTTTTTTTTCGCGGCGAGCGATCCGCCGCTACCGCATCTCGCGCCAGCCGAAGCCGCTGTCCTGGCTCGCCACGCCGATCCAGCCGGGCTCGCAGCCCAGGGCCCGCGCCAGGGCATTGCGCGCGAGTTCCGGCGTGTTGTTGGTCTCGCTCAGATGGGACGCCACGAGATGTCGCAGCCGGCGATTGTCGAGGCTCGCCAGCAGCGCGGCCGCCGTGCCGTTGTCCAGATGCCCCAGCCGCCCCGCGATGCGGCGCTTGAGGGGCGGCGCGTAAGGCCCGCGCGCCAGCATTTCAGCGTCGTGATTGCACTCCAGCACCAGGGCGTCGCAGCCGCTCAAAGTCGCAGCGACATGAGGCGTGGGCTCGCCGATGTCGGTGAGCACGCCAAGCCGGTGCGCGCCGTCCCCGAACACGTATTGCGCCGGCTCCGCCGCGTCATGGGGCACCGGGAACGGCTCCACCTCCAGGTCGCCGAGGGTGAAGCGCTGGTGCGGATCGAATACCCGCAGTTCCGCGGCCGAGACCGCCGGTGCGGCCCGCAGCGTGCCATGGGTCAGCCACACCGGGATGCCGTGCCGCGCGGCGAGCCGGGCCACCCCGCCGACGTGGTCGTCGTGCTCATGGGTCACCAGAATGGCGTCGAGCTGCCGGGCCTCCACGCCGAGCCGCGCCAGACGGGTTTCCGTCTCCCGCACCGAGAAGCCGCAGTCGAGGAGGATGCGGGTGCGCCCGGCTTCCACCAGCAGCGCGTTGCCGCGGGATCCGCTGCCCAGGGAAGCGAAGCGCATTTCAGGCCGTCAGCCGTCAGCCATTCCGCGGCCGGTTTCCCGGGTGCGCGGCGCAGCCGCGCCTCCGGCCGACCGCTTCATTTCAGCTGATCGTAAAGCAGATTGAGAATCCGGGTGCCGACCTCGGATTTCTCCGGCGCCCCGGCGGCGTTCAGCACCCCGACCCGGGTCGCGTCCGCCGCCTCCTTGACCTCGATGCGGTACTGCTGCGGCTTGGACTTCTTGCTGTCGCTGCTGGTCCAGGACA
>DASTHR010000481.1:0-2827 GCA_035718105.1 Burkholderiales bacterium | reverse complement strand
CGGGCTGGTGGCCACCCCGGCGGACCTCTACCGGCTGGAGCTTTCGCAGCTTGCCGGGCTGGAACGGATGGCGGAAAAGTCGGCCTCCAACCTGCTCTCCGCCATCGAGGCCAGCAGGCATCCGCCCCTGGCGCGGCTGATATTCGCGCTCGGCATCCGCAACGTCGGGGAGGCCACCGCACGGGACCTAGCGCGGCATTTCGGGTCCATGGACGCCCTGATGCACGCCGACGAGGGCGCGCTGATGCAGGTGCGGGACGTGGGACCGGTGGTGGCGGCCAGCATCGCGGGGTTCTTCGCCGAGCCCCATAATCGGGAGGTGGTGCGCGAGCTGCGCGAGAGAGGCGTGCGGCCGCAGGAAACGGCGCCGGCGCGGGCGGCTCACGGTCCGGCGGCGGGAAAGACTTTCGTGCTGACCGGGACGCTGCCAAACTATAGCCGTGAGCAGGCACGGGAACTGATCGAGGCGGCCGGGGGCAAGGTTGCCGGAAGCGTGTCCAGGAAGACCGACTACGTAGTCGCCGGAGCGGATCCGGGGAGCAAGCACGACAAGGCCCGGGAACTCGGAATCGAAATCCTGGACGAGGAAGGGCTGAAGAAATTGCTGGGTAGATGAGAAAGGGAACAGAGAATGGAAAAGGTAACCAAGGCAGTGTTTCCGGTGGCCGGGCTGGGTACGCGGTTCCTGCCGGCGACCAAGGCGAGCCCCAAGGAAATGCTTCCCATCGTGGACAAGCCGCTGATCCAGCACGCCGTGGAAGAGGCCCTGGCCGCCGGCATCCGGCAGATGGTTTTCGTCACCGGCCGCAACAAGCGCGCCATCGAGGATCATTTCGACAAGGCCTACGAGCTGGAGGCGGAACTTGAAGCGGCGGGAAAACACCAGTTGCTTGCCGCTGTGCGGGACATGATGCCCCCCGACGTTTCCTTCGCCTTCGTGCGCCAGCCCGAGGCGCTGGGCCTCGGCCACGCGGTGCTGTGCGCCCGCCCGCTGGTGGGGGACCAGCCCTTTGCCGTGTTCCTTGCCGACGATCTGATCGATTCCACGCCGCCCTGCATGAAGCAGATGGTGGAAACCTACGAGCGGGAGCGCGTGAGCGTGATCGCGGTGCAGGAAGTACCGCCGGAGGAAACGAGGAGCTACGGCGTCATCAAGCCGCGATTCAGCAACGGCGGCGGGCTGCACGAAATCGAAGCCATTGTGGAGAAGCCGGCGCCGGCGGTGGCGCCGTCGAATCTCGCCGTGGTGGGCCGCTATATACTTTCGGGAAGCATTTTCGAGCACCTGACCCGGGTGCGGGCTGGCGCGGGGGGGGAGATCCAGTTGACGGACGCAATCGCCTCGCTGCTCACGGAGGAGCGGGTGGTCGCGACCGAACTTACCGGGAGGCGCTACGATTGCGGCAGCAAGCTCGGCTACCTCGAAGCCACCATCACCTACGCTCTGCGCCACCACGAGGTGGGGGAGGCCTTCCGAGCGTATCTCGAATCCGGGGCATGGCGAGATGCCGCCAAGCCGGGCCCCGGGTAGTACATTTCATTGCAGGCATCTGCGGCAATCCCAGGGAGAATCTGAATGGCTGACAAGCTGATGATCATCATGGTGAACACCGATCCGCGCAACGGCTCCGAACTGGGCGCGCCGTTCTTCCAGGCCACGGTCGCAGCGGCCATGGATTACCAGGTGGAGGTGATCCTGACCGCCCGCGCCGGAGAACTGGCCAAGAAGGGCGTGGCCGAGAAACTCTACGTCAAGGAAGGCTCGCCCAAGAGCGTCTACGACTTCATCAAGGACGCCCACGAGGCGGGTGTGAAGTTCAAGGTCTGCACGCCCACCCTTGACCTGTGGGGCAGCGACCTGATCCCCGAGATCGAGGAAACCGTGGGCGGCGCCTACGTCATCCAGCAGGCCATGGACGAAGACGTCGTCACCTTCACCTACTGATGCTCTCGCCGGACGAGGCAAGGCGGGTTCTGGAGGCGGCGGAGCCGGTGTGCTCCGCCGCCGCCGTATCGGAGGCGGTGAAGCGGGTTGCAGCGGAAATCCGGGCGGTGCTGGCGGAGCGCAACCCCCTGGTGCTGAGCGTCATGGGCGGCGCCGTTGTTTTCACGGGCCAGCTGCTGCCGCTGCTGGATTTCCCGCTGGACTTCGACTACCTGCACGTGTCGCGTTACCGGGAACGCACCCGGGGTGCCGACCTCGAGTGGAAGGTGGCGCCCAACTCGCGGGTGGAAGGAAGGGTGGTGCTGGTGATTGACGACATCCTGGACGAAGGCGAGACCCTGTCGGCGATCCGGGAGCGGGTGCTTCAACTCAAGGCCGCCGCGTTCTATGCCGCGGTGTTCGCCGACAAGGCCATCGCCAAACCCAAGCCCGTGCGCGCCGACTTCGTGGGCATCACCGTGCCGGACCGCTATGTATTCGGCTTCGGCATGGACGTGCAGGGGGCCTGGCGCAATCTGCCGGCGATCTACGCCCTGCGCCGGGAGGCCTGAGGCTTGAGGCGCGACACCGCCAGGTGCCGATCCCTCCACATGCTAGAATTTTCCACCGGCTATTTTTCGACTTACTCCTCTCGCCTGACCTCTCACGCATGTTGGCAATCATCGGCGGCTCCGGCTTAACCCAGCTCTCCACCCTCGAGGTGACCCATCGCGAGATCGTGCGCACCGCGTTCGGTGAGCCCTCCGCGCCGCTCCTGTTCGGCAAGCTGCGGGACCGCGACGTGGTGTTCCTGGCGCGCCACGGCAGCGGGCACACCATCACGCCCCACGAGGTGAACTACCGCGCCAACGTGTTCGCGCTTCATTCCATCGGCGTTACGCG
>DASTHR010000480.1:0-7193 GCA_035718105.1 Burkholderiales bacterium | reverse complement strand
GCCGTCGCGGTCGTTGTCGCGGCAGCCTTGCAGTACCGGCGCGTTCACGGTGACGCCGAGGGTCTGGACGGCGGTGCGCGAATCCCGTACCGCGATGGTGGTGCTTCCCGCCGCAACGCCACTGACGATCACGGAATTGTTCACGACGCTGGCGGTGGCAATGGCGGTGTTGGCGGAGGTGGCCGTGATGGCGCCGACGGCATTGCTCACCGTGGACGTAGCACTCGCCCCGACCGCGACGGAGACCGAGGCCGGGCTGATCGCCAGGGGCGCGGCATTCACCGTGACGCTGAGGGTCTGGGTCACGGCGTTGGTGCGCGAGTCCCGGACTGCGACGGTCGTGCTGCCCGCCGCCACGCCAGTGACGGTGACGACGTTGCCGGAAACGCTCGCCGTGGCGATGGAGGTATTCGCCGATGTTGCCGTTACCGCGCCCACGGCGTTGCTGACCGTGGACGTGGCGGTTGACCCGACCGCTACGGACACCGAGGTCGGGGCGATGGCCAGCGCAGGCGGTGCCGTCACCGTGACGGTCCGGGTCGCCGGCGTCGGGTCGGCCAAACCCTGGGCATCGGTCACCGTGAAGCTCACGTTGAAGGTGCCCACGGTATTGAAGGTCACGTTGCCCGGATCCTGAAGCGTCGAGTTGGGCGCGCCGCCGCCGAAATTCCAGAGGTAGGTCAGCGTGCTGCTCTCGAAATCGGTGCCGGTGCCCTGGAAGTTGACGGTCCCGCCCTGCACCACCGAGACGTTGGCGGCGGGAGAATCTATGGTGCCGTTGGGCGCCTGGTTCGCGGGCGCGGTGACCGTCACCTGCCGCGTGGGCTGGGTCGCGGCGAGAGTCTGGTTGGGGTCCCGCACCTGGAACGTGGTGGTGACGGTCCCGGCGTTGGCGAAGGTGACGTTCGTGGAGGACGTCTGCGCGTTGCCGGTGGCCGTTCCGGTGGTATTCACGTCCGGCAGCCCGTTGGAAAAGCGCCAGGTGAAGGTCAACGGGAAGCCGTCCGGGTCGATCGCCGAACCGGCGAAGCTCACCGCGGTACCGGTGCCCACGGAAACGTTTCCGGTCGGGGCGGTGATGGCCTCGCTGCGCGGCGGGGTGTTGATGCAGTCGTTGTCCACCGACGCGGCGCAGTTGGTGCTGCTGCAGCTTGCCGAGTCGCGGCCCACCTGGTTCAGGTTTCCTGCGTTGTTGCCGCCGCCGGCGGGATGGCAGTAGGCGCAGGAATTGCCGGAGGCGCGATAGGGGCGGCTCTGCTGGGGCGCGCTCGACGCGGGCGCCTTGGCGGCGCAGTAATTGTCCACCTGGGTGCCACGGGTGCCGGTGGCTTGGGCACCGCCCGTCGCCAGAACGAGCAGGGCGGCGACCAGCAGTGCGCCCAGCGCGCCGCGCCGGGGCGAAGCAAATGCGGGTATGCGGATCGTTTGCATGATTGTGTCTCCCTTGTCCGCGCTCACAGGACCTGGACCCGGAGGGTTTCCTCGCCCTCGGGACTCATCAGGTGGACGGCGCAGGCCATGCAGGGGTTGAAACTGTGCACGGTGCGCAGAATCTCCAGCGGCTGGTCCGGCACCGCCAGGCTATGTCCCGGCAGCGCCGCCTCGTAGGGGCTGGGATTGCCCTTCTCGTCGCGCGGCGCCGCGTTCCAGGTGGTGGGCACCACGCACTGATAGTTGGCGATCTTGCCGCCGCGGATCGTGACCCAGTGGCCAAGCGCGCCACGGGGCGCCTCGGTGTAGCCGAAGCCCCGCACTTCCGCGGGCCAGGTGGAGGGATCGAACAGCGCCGGGTTGTGCGTGCGCAGGTCGCCGCGGGCGATGTTGGCCATCAGTTCGTCGTACCAGCCGGCCATGCGGTCGCCGATGACCTTGGTGTCGATGGCCTCCGCCAGCAGCCGGCCCATGGTGGAGAACAACGCGCCCAGGGGCTGCTTGAGCTGCGCCAGCGATCCGTTCACCGCATCCTGGGTGGGCGTGTGTCCCTTGGCGTAGAGCATCAGGATACGCGCCAGGGGGCCCACCTCCATGGCGTTGCCCTTCCACCGCGGCGCCTTGAGCCAGGAGTACTCGTTGCCGGCGCTGAGGATGGCGCCGCCGGGGACGTGGGGCGCATAGCCAGTGGTGGGGCCGGTGTAGGCCGGGGTGGTCTCCCCGTCGTAGGGGTGCAGACCGGCGTTCTTGCCGGCGCCGTAGTTGAGCCAGGTGTGGGCCACGAACTCCTGCACTTCGTCCAGACGGTTGATGTCCACCGGCTGCACCGCGTCGGCGAGCCGGAACGCGGACAGCGGCAGGCGCTGGCCCGCGGCGTCCCGGGGCCAGACCATGGCCCCACGCGGTACGAACAGGTTGGTGGAATTGAGCGTGTCGTCCAGCGGGTAGTCGCCGAAGGTGAGGAAGTTGCCCAGGCCGTCGCCCCGGGTGAACCACTCGGGGTAGAAGCGGGCCATGGCAATCATGTCCGGCAGATGCACCTTGTCCACGAAGTTGCGCATGTCCTGGATCAGGGTGCGCACCAGTTCCAGGTTCGCGGGATCCGTGGCGGTGCGGCCGTTGGTCAGGGTGAAGCCGCCCGTGCCGGGCACCGCGCTGATGGCGCCGGGGGTGCCGCCGATCACGAAGTTCGGGTGCGGGTTGCGGCCGCCGAACACGGTGTTGATCCGGATCACGCTGCGCTGCCAGGCCAGGGCCTCCAGGTAGTGCGCGAACAGCATCAGGTTCATCTCCGGCGGCAGCTTGTACCCCGGGTGGTCCCAGTAGTGACCGCCGAAGATTCCGAGCTGGCCGGAGTTCACGAAGCTGGCAAGGCGGTTCTTCACCGCGGTGAAGTACTCCGGGCTGTTGTTGGCCCAGTCGGACTGGCACTTCTGCAGGTTGGAGGTCTTCACCGGGTCCGCCTGCAGCGCGGCGGGCACGCTCATCCAGTCCGGGGAGGTGAGCTGGTAGAAGTGCACCACCTGGTCGTGGACCAGCTGGCTCGCGCTCATGATGTTGCGGATCAGGCGCGCGTTGGTGGGGATCGCGTAACCCAGGGCGTTCTCCACGGCCCGGATCGAGGCCATGGAGTGGACGACCGTACAGACGCCGCAGATGCGCTGGGTGATGGCCCAGGCGTCGCGGGGATCGCGGCCCTGGAGGATGGTCTCGATGCCGCGGAACATGGTTCCGCTGCTCCAGGCCCGGGTGATGGTGCCCGCGGCATCCACCTCGGTCTCGATTCGCAGGTGGCCCTCGATACGGGTGACCGGGTCAACTATGACTGTGCTCATGTTTCACTCCTGATTCGTCGGAATTCGGTTCGCTGCGCCGGGCCTAGCTGCACGCCGAGCCGTCACCCGGCTTCACGCCGGCGTCGGACCCGTAGAAGCTGGTGGTGAACGAGGGCGGCGTGGTGGTCTGGTCGAGCCCCCGGTCCCAGAACCTGGGCTCGGAGCAGCCGATGCATCCGTGGCCGGTATGCATGGGATAGCTCAGACCGTTGTTCCACTTGATCGTGGAGCAGGCGTTGAAGGTCTCCGGACCCTTGCACCCGAGCAGGTACAGGCACCAGCCCTGCTTGGCGCCGTCGTCGTCGAAACTCTGGGCGAAGCGCCCCTCGTTGAAGTGGGTGAGTCGGGCACAGCAGTCGTGCACGGTCTTGCCGTAGAAGACCTTGGGCCGCAGCAGCTCATCCAGGGGCGGCAGCGCGGCGTTGGCGATGTAATAGGCGATGGTGCCGGTGATGACCTCGGGGACGGGCGGACAGCCCGAGAGGTTGATCAGCGGCTTCACCGGGATCGCGCCGGCGGCCATCAGGTCGCTGACGCCGGTGGCCTTGCTGGGGTTGGGGTGCGCCGCGGGGATCCCGCCGAAGGTGGCACAGGTGCCCAGCGCCACCACCAGGGCGGCACCGTCCACCGCTTCCCGCAGCGTGCCCAGGTTCGAGTTTCCGGCCACGGTTGACCACCACTCGGTGGCGCCGGCGGGAAGGGACCCGTCCACCACCAGCACGTACTTCCCGAAATTCGCGGCCTGGGACGCGAGGCGCACCGCCTCCGCCTGGTGCCCCGCCGTCACCTGCAGGCTCTCGTGGTAGTCCAGCGAGATCACATCCAGCAGCAGGGTCTCGATCGTCGGGTTGTAGGTGCGCAGCAGCGACTCCGAGCAGCCGGTGCACTGCTGGAACGACAGCCAGATCACCGTCGGGCGCGGTGCTCCCGCCAGGGCCTGGGCGAACAGTTGCGCCTCCCTCGTGGACAGCGCCAGCGCCGACGCGGTCACCGCGCAGAATTTAAGGAAGGTGCGGCGGGAGACGCCGCGCTCCTTGAACGCTTCCATCACCGTCTGTTGTTTGCTCATGATTGCTCCCGTCTGCGAGTTGAGTGTTCAGGACCGGCCGCGCCTCGCCCCGGGCGATGGGGGCGCGGCGCCGGCGCGCGCGTCGCGCCGACCGGATTTTTCGTTAGATTACATGCCATTGTCATAGATTTTGCGCAGTCTGCCGCACGTGCCGCATCAGGCACCTATGTGGATGGGTTCAGCGGGCGGGGCTGCGCTTCAGCGGCGAGGCGGTCCGGGGCCTGAGGGCCCGGGTCACGGTTTCGGGGCGCAGCATGCCGGCGCACGCCGGACCGGTGCGGTTAGCCGCGCGGGAAGGAAATCCCCTGGGGTTGATACGACGACGCATGGCCTCTCCGTTTCGTTTCTAGCGGAGCCATGCGCCTCGAGTGGTCATGGGCGGCGCCTGGAACCGTCAGCGACCGGCTTCCCCGGTCTGGCCTGATCCTCGGTCTGCCCGGGATCAGAACGTTGAAACCTGGAGCTTGCGGGTTCTTTTTGTTCGCCCCGCGTCGCCCGGTTTCGGGCCATGCGCGCCTCGGATGGCAGTTTGTGCGATGCCAGATGCCATCAGGAATACGAGGCTCATTATCCCGGCATCAATGACGCTGTCAACAGATTTTTTTCAAAAATACCAAAGCTTTTCAATGTGATATGAACTTAATCACAATTGATTTTGCAGCGCGATGATGTCGCTGCATGGCGACAACGTCAGACCATTCAGGAAACAAATCCTTCGGGAATAACGCGTTATGAAATGACGAGAAAATCGGACAGGTTTCGCCGATCCTGACCGGGATCAAGATTTCTGGGAACGAGAGTCCCCATACGCCCCGAAAGCACGGGGCAAAAAAATCTGCGGCAGAACTCGGCAGCGGGATCGGAAACTCGCGACTGAACCCAGGTCCCTCACGCCCGACGGGCCAGCAGCGGCTGGCTCCGGGGGCACCTCGGGACGCGCGGCGCAGTATCCGTCGAGGAAGGCCGCGATGTCCTTGCGGCTCACGCTCTCCAGCGGGTGGTGAACATGACCGCGAGTCTTCCCGGAACACCCTCACGTCGCTGCGGAGCTGCGCTCGAGCGCTTTCCATCACGCGGTGCCATCCCTGTCGCGCCCCCGAGGTCCACACGCCGCAGTTGCACGCACCGCCTGGAACAGCCGGCGTCCGGGCTACCTGAGTCAGGATCGTGTTCCCACCCGCCTGAATCGTTGTCAGGGGAATCGCCTTGCCCCGCCCGTCAGCGGGTGCCCTGCGGCGCTACTTCGGGCAGCGCCAGCCTGCTAGGGGCGATCCAGGCCGCCGGGGGCAGGTTCCCGCAGAGTGCCCGGGGTGTTCGCGGTAGCCCCAATGACGCGCACCTCCGGAATGCCCTCACCCCGTCCGCCCCGGCGGGGCGCGGTGACGGTGATGGTCACCGTCGTTATGGTGCCGACAAGGCTTCCATCCATTGCTTGATAGGTGAAACGATCCTTGCCCCGGAACCGCGACGAAGGGGTATAGACGAAGCTGCCGTCGCTGTTGAAGGTCAGCAGGTTGGCACGGTGGACATCCCTCACCAGACGCGCGCTGAGGGGGCGTCCCGCCGGCCTGCTGGCATCGTTGCCCAGCACCCCGGGCGGCAGCACCGTGAGGGTCTGTGTGGCCGCGACCGTGTAGTTATCGGCACTCGCCGCCGGCCGCGTGGGCGCGCTCACCGTGACCCTGCCCATCGCCGAAACCGCCGCTGCGGGGGAATCCATCGGTTGCCCCGGGGTGATCGTGACGTTCGCGGCCGGCGCGATGATGGTGGCCACTGGCGGGCGGTTCGCAGTCGTGGCCCCGCCGCAGTTCGGCGCGTTCGCCACCATCCGCTCGGCCGTTGCGCCATTGATGTCCACGCGCACGCGGCAAGGCGGCTTGCTGGTGCGCAGATCGAAATCCCAATCCCCGATGTCCTCGCCGCTGGATTCCACGCTGGTGGCACCCAGCAGCGTCCCGGTCGCCGCGTTGTAGATCGTGACAGCCCCACCGGGATCGGCGTCATAACCATAGACTTCGAGTTCATATACGCCATCGTCGAGCCCCCAGACTGCCTCCGCAATCATCACCGGCCGGGGGACGAACTGTCCGACACAGTAGGTGCCGTCGCACTTCCGGTCGGTCGAGTCGATCTTGCCATCGCAATCGTTGTCAATGCCGTCCCCGCAATCCTCGCCGAGGCCCGGATTGACTCTGGCATTTCTGTCGTCGCAGTCGCGCGGACCGCAGGCGCCGCCATCCGGCGAATATCCGTCGCGGTCGTTGTCGCGGCAGCCCGCGGGTGCCTGCGCCTTCGCGATGACACGCGGGGTCCGGGCAACGGCGCGCGAATCGCGCGCCGGGACCATGTCGCTGCCTGCCGCGACGCCGGCGACGGTGACCGAGTCGGCAGCGCTGCTGACGCTGGAAGTGGCCGCCGCGAGGACCAGCAGCGCAACGGGAAAGAACCGGATCCGCAGGGCTCCCCCGCCCGCGGGACGCATCAGGTGGACGACGCAGCCCATGCCGCGGTTGATGTGATTAGACACGGTATTGATGCAGATTACCCAGGGCGACCAGAACAGGGGCGACGGCGTCGCCAGGCGCAGCTTCAGAGAGGTGCGACGCGGCGCCCTCTCCCCGAACGTTTCCACGCCGTGTGCTGGCCGCTCATGTCCGCTCCCTTCCGGGAGTCGGGTGCTCGTATGCCGATGCTCCACTCTACCCAAGTTTCACCGGCGGCGGCACAACTCCCGCGCCGGCCAGGGCGCGCGCCTCGGGCAATACGCATTTTATTGCTTTCTCCCCGTATGCGGCATCTGCCGCACCGGGCACCGGTGCGGATCCGGATCAGCGGGCCGGGCTGCGTTTCAGTGTCGG
>DASTHR010000479.1:0-4359 GCA_035718105.1 Burkholderiales bacterium | reverse complement strand
GAACATGGTGAAGGAACTGCGCGAGAAGACCGACGCGCCCATGATGGAATGCAAGAAGGCGCTGGCGGAAGCCGCCGGCGACATGGCCAAGGCCGAGGAGATCCTGCGGGTGAAGCTCGGCAGCAAGGCCTCCAAGGCCGCTTCCCGCGTTGCCGCGGAGGGCATTGTCGGGCAGTTCATCTCCCCGGACGGCAAGCTCGCCGCCATGGTGGAAGTGAATTGCGAGACCGACTTCGTGGCCAAGAACGACGACTTCGCGGCTTTCGCCCGCAACCTGGCGGAGCTGGTGGCGAAGCAGGACCCCGCGGACGTCGCGGCGCTGTCGGCCCTGACCCTGGGCGGCGCCTCCGTCGAGGAGACCCGCAAGGCGCTGGTGGGCAGGATCGGCGAGAACATGTCCATCCGGCGCTTCGTCCGGGTGGGCGCGAAGGGCCGGGTCGCGGGCTACGTCCACGGCGGCGCCAAGATCGGCGTGCTGGTGGACGTGACCGGCGGCGATGAGTCCCTGGCCAAGGATGTCGCGATGCACATCGCCGCCAGCAAGCCGAAGTCCCTCGACGCATCCGGCGTTCCCGCCGACCTGATCGAGACCGAGCGCCGCATCGCCATGGAGAAGGCACGCGAGGGCGGCAAGCCCGAGGCCATGCTGGAGAAGATCGCCGAGGGCAGCGTGCAGAAGTTCCTCAAGGAAGTCACGCTTCTCGGGCAGGTGTTCGTCAAGGCCGCCGACGGCAAGCAGACCATCGAGCAGCTGCTGAAGGCGAAGGGCGCGGGCATCGCCGCCTTCCACCTGTTCGTGGTGGGCGAGGGCATCGAGAAGAAGAGCACCGACTTCGCCGCCGAGGTGATGGCCCAGGTCAAGCAGGCCTGATGTCGGCCCCCCGCTACAAGCGCATCCTGCTCAAGCTCTCGGGGGAAGCCCTGATGGGCGAGGGCAGCTACGGCATCGACCGCGGCACCATCGAGCGCATCGTCGCCGAGATCCGGGAGGTGGTGGCGCTGGGGGTGCAGGTGGCGGTGGTGATTGGCGGCGGCAACATCTTCCGGGGCCTCGCTCCGGGAGCCGCCGGCATGGACCGGGCCACGGCCGACTACATGGGCATGCTGGCCACGGTGATGAACGCCCTGGCGCTGCAGGACGCGATGCGCCAGGCGGGCGTGATCAGCCGCGTGCAGTCGGCCCTCACCATCGAGCAGGTGGCCGAGCCCTACATCCGGGGCAAGGCCATCCGCTACCTGGAGGAGGGCAAGGTGGTGATCTTCGCCGCCGGCACCGGCAACCCGTTCTTCACCACCGACACGGCGGCGGCGCTGCGGGGCATGGAGATGAGCGTGGACATCGTGCTCAAGGCCACCAAGGTGGACGGCGTGTACGACGACGATCCGAAGCACAACCCCAACGCGACGCGCTACCGCAACGTCAGCTTCGACGAGGCCATCGCGCGGAACCTGAAGGTGATGGACGCGACCGCCTTCACCCTTTGCCGCGACCAGCAGATGCCCATCGGCGTGTTCAGCATCTTCAAGCCCTCGGCGCTGCGGCGGGTGGTGATGGGGGAGGAGGAAGGCACCCTGGTGCACCTCTGATGCCGTGGACAACTCATTGACCGGAACATAGAATTTTGACCTGCCCATCGAGCGCGACGGAACAGCCATGACCATCAGCGACGTCAAGAAGACGACCGAAACCAGGATGCACAAGACCCTCGAGGCATTGAAGGTCGAGTTTTCCCACGTGCGCACGGGACGTGCCCACACTGGCCTGCTCGACGATATCAAGGTGGACTACTACGGCGCCGAGATGCCCATCTCCCAGGTGGCGAACGTCGGCCTCGCCGACGCCCGCACCATCACCATCCAGCCCTGGGAGAAGAAGATGATCCCGGCGATCGAGAAGGCGATCCGCGACTCGGACCTCGGCGTCAATCCCGCCACCGCCGGCGACGTGATCCGGCTGCCCATGCCGCCGCTTACCGAGGAGCGGCGGCGCGAGCTCACCAAGGTGGTGAAGCACGAGGCGGAGAACGCGCGGGTGGCGGTGCGCAACATCCGCCGCGACGCCAACCATCAGCTCAAGGAGTTGCTGAAGGAGAAGCAGATTTCCGAGGACGACGAGCGGCGCGCCCAGGACGAGATCCAGAAGCTCACCGACCGTTCCATCGCCGACATCGACAAGGTGCTGGCGCAGAAGGAAACGGAGCTGATGGCCGTCTGATGGCCGACAGCTCGACGCTCGCCATACCCGAAACCGGGTCCGTGCCCCGCCACATTGCCATCATCATGGATGGCAACGGGCGCTGGGCGAAGAACCGCTTCCTGCCCCGGGTGGCGGGACATCGCCGCGGCGTGGAGACGGTGCGGGAGGTGGTTCGAGCCTGCGCCGACCTGGGGGTCGAGTACCTCACCCTGTTTGCCTTTTCCAGCGAGAACTGGCGCCGGCCGGCGGAAGAGGTCAGCTTCCTGATGCAGCTGTTCATGCGCGCTCTGCAGCAGGAGGTGACGCGGCTGCACGAGAACGGAATCCGCCTGCGGGTGATCGGCGACCTCGGGCGTTTCGACGCCGAACTGGTGGCGCTGATCCGCGACGGCGAGCAGCTCACCTCCGGCAACACCCGGCTCACCCTCACCATCGCGGCGAATTACGGTGGCCGCTGGGACATCCTGCAGGCGGCGAACCGCATGCTGGCGCTGCGCCCGGAACTGGCGGCGGGGTTCGGCGAAGAGGACCTCGCGCCCCATCTGAGCATGAGCTACGCGCCCGAGCCCGACCTGTTCATCCGCACCGGGGGCGAGCAGCGCATCAGCAACTTCCTGCTCTGGCAGCTCGCCTACGCCGAGCTTTATTTCACCGACACCCTGTGGCCGGATTTCGATTCCGGAGGGCTCGCCCAGGCGCTGGAATCCTACCGCCGCCGGGAGCGGCGCTTCGGCCGCACCAGCGAGCAACTGGCGCCCGCCAGGGGCTCCGCCGAAGCGGCCGGGGCCTGAGCGTTCGCGCCCGCCGGCGCGTTCCCCCAACTGGACTAACGATGCTCCGCGCGCGCATCCTGACCGGCCTGGTTCTGGTCATCCTTGCCCTGGGCGCGCTGTTCCTGCTGCCCGACGCCGGCTGGGGGCTGGTGCTCGCGGTGCTGGTCGCCGTGGCCGCCTGGGAGTGGGGTTCCCTTTCCGGCCTCTCCGGTCGGGCCCGCGCCGCTTATTGCGCCGGGGTTGGCGCGTCGGGCGCGGCGCTCCTGGCGCTGCTCATGCCCGGCGTGGCCATGCCGGCGGCGCAGGCAACGGCGCTGGCGCTGTACTGGTGCGCGGGGCTGTTCTGGGCGCTGCTATCGCCCGCGATCATCGCCGGGCGCGTCCCGCTGGGGGGGCCGGGCGCGAAGGCGGCCTTGGGCCTGCTGGTGCTGCTGTCCACCGCGGCGGCCATGTTCCAGCTGCGGCTGCTGGGCGCGCCCCTGCTGCTCGGGTTCATGGCCGTGATCTGGATCTCCGACACCGCGGCGTTCTTCGCCGGCCGGCGGTTCGGCCGGCGCAAGCTCGCTCCCGCGGTGTCTCCGGGCAAGACCTGGGAGGGCGTCGCCGGGGCGGCCCTGGCGGTATGCGCCTACGGGATTGCCTGGGGCGCCCTGGGCCTGGGGCGCGGCGGTGGCGGCCTCGCGGCCTTCCTGGTGCTGCTGCTGGCGTTGGCGGCGCTGGGCATCCTGGGCGACCTGCTGGAGTCGCTGCTCAAGCGCCAGGCGGGGCTGAAGGACAGCGGCCGGATCCTGCCGGGACACGGTGGTATACTCGACCGCATTGATGCGCTGACCGCCGCGCTGCCGGTCGCGGCCCTGGTGGCTCTGCATTCCTGAACTCCGCATGCGCACTCCCCAACGCATAACGGTACTCGGTTCCACGGGCAGCATCGGTAAGAGCACCCTGGACGTGGTGGCGCGTCATCCCGGGCGATTCCGGGTTTTCGCGCTCACCGCGCACACGCGGTTCGAGCTCCTGGCCGAGCAGTGCCTGCAGTTCAGCCCGCGTTACGCCGTGCTGCTGGAGGAGGCCATGGCCCCCGACCTGCGTCGACGTCTCGATGCCGCCGGCTGCGCGACCGAGGTGCTCTGCGGCGCGGCGGCGCTGGAGGCGGTGGCCGGCGACCCGGAGGTGGACACGGTGATGGCCGCTATCGTGGGCGCCGCGGGCCTCGGTCCCGCCCTGGCGGCGGCCCGCGCCGGCAAGCGGGTGCTGCTGGCGAACAAGGAAACCCTGGTGATGGCTGGGAGCGTGTTCATGGACGCCGTCGCGCGCAACGGCGCCGAGCTGCTCCCCATAGACAGCGAGCACAATGCCATCTTCCAGGTGCTGCCGGCGGCGCGGGGCGGC
>DASTHR010000478.1:0-3682 GCA_035718105.1 Burkholderiales bacterium | reverse complement strand
CGCAATGTATTTGGCATGGGCCGGATCTCTCCCCGTGTCAACCTGTGATCAGCGCCGCGCGGTGCAGGGTCTTCAGCGCCCCCTCCACCGCCCCGGGCAGCAGCCGCGCCATTTCGTCCTTGCCCACCGCCCGCCCCTCCTGGCGCAGGTCCAGCCCGCGCCGCGGCAGCTCGCCCGCCAGGAACTCGGTAAGCTCGGCCCCGCTGCGGCTGCCGTCGAGATAAAGCAGCGCGAGCCGGGTCAGCGCGTCCAGCTTCACCGCGCCGTGGGCCAGGGTCGGCAGCGCGTCGTGGGTCGCGGCCAGTGCGCGCGCCAGTGCACTGGCAACGGGACGCTCCGGCAGCGAGGCCGGCACCGGTGTCGCCAGGGTGGACGCGGTGAGGGCGCCGCACTCCAGCGCCGCGTGCAGGTCCGCCGCCAACCGGTCGCCGTCCGGCGAGCGGCCGATGCGCCGCTCCACGTCGGCGCAGAGCTCCTCGAAGGCCAGGCTGCGGGGTGCCGCCTCCACCAGCGCCATCAGCGCCGCCCGCAGCTCGTCGGCATTGGGCTTGAGCTTCAGCCCGGACACCGCGGCGAACACCGTCTGCCCTTCCGCGTCCTGCCCGACCGTCGCGCTGGCGGTAAGATGCAGCGCCTTCAGCCGCTGCGGATCGGTGCGCGCCAGGTCCGGGTGCGCCCCGTGCACCAGCAGCGAGCTGCGGAAGGCCCGGTCCACGATGAAGTCCGCGTGCTGCTCGAACTCGATGGGGTCCGCGGAGAGCCGCCCGATCAGCGCCCGCTGGGCGGCGGGCAGCGCCACCCCCATGTAGGTGTAGAAGTCGGCCTCCGCGAGGTAGCCCAGGCCGTGGGTTTCCCCCCGCGCCGCGAACTCGTGGAAATGGCAGGGCGCGTTCTCCGCCTCCAGGTACTCGTGGTAGACGTAGTCGTCGGGGGTGGTCCGCAGCCGGACCAGCAATTGCCCCATGGCGCGGGACCACCCGTCCTCCCTCCCCTCCAGGGACTTCTCCATGGCCGCCATCAGCTCCCGGGCGGCGCGCACCTTGCCCAGGGGCCCGCTGAAGCGCCGGGCGCGGTACAGCAGCATGCGCCGCAGCTCCGCCGGCACCGCCCATCCGGGCAGCACGTTGTAGCTCACCAGGGCGATGCCCTGGGGCGCCAGGCGTTCCTTCACCGCCCGCAGGATCTGCTCCTGGGTTTCCGTGGACACCCAGGAATACACCCCGTGGCAGATGAAGTAGTCGAACTGCCCGAGATCCTCTCCCGCCTGGGCCACCGACAGCGGTTCCAGGCGCAGATTGCCAATGCCGGCCTGCGCCGCCAGCGCCCGCCCCGCCTCGATCTGGCGCGCCGAGGCATCGATGCCCAGGAATTCGCTCTCCGGCAGTTGCTGGGCCATGGCCATCAGGTTCACCCCCGAGGCGCAGCCGATCTCCAGCACCCGGCAGCGGTCGGCCGGGGCGCAGGCGCGACCCAGCAGCGCCGCCACCGCTGCCATGCGTCCCACGTGGGTGTTGGGGATGGGCAGGCTGGTGTAGGGGACCTGGTCGTAGGAAGTGGATGCCGCCGTCGCCGTCATCGGGACTCAAAAGGTGCTAAACACAAAAAGACCGCGCGCTTTCGGCGCGCGGCCGATCCGCTGATTCAAGTTTCTCCCCTTCTGCCCGGTCCGCTACGGACTCAGGGCACCACCACCAGATTGATGTTGCCCGAACCAAATCCGTTCTTGCTCAGCCCTGGCGAGGCGGCGGCGTTCACAAGCTCGGCGAGCGTGACGCCGCCCCCGGTCAGCAGCACTTCGTAGCGGTGGCCCACCGGCGCGGCGTACCCGGCTCGGAGTCGTGAAGGTTCCCACCTGGATGATGTCCTGGCCGCTGGAGATTTCCTCCCACACGGTCCTGGCGTCGTCCAGGCTGTCCCGGCTCTGGCCCACATAGGCGATCTTCGCCGAGTCGCCGATGCTCCGGGTGCCGGCAAGTCATTCGCCGGTTCCAGGCTGCCATTGCCGGGACCGTCATGACTGGAATCAAGGCTGCACCGCCAGATTCACGGCACCCGACCCAAATCCTCCCGCGCCAGTCCCAAGACCGCCGATGCGGCCGAGAATCATATTGATCACATTTTGCAGCGCGACCTGCGTCTGCTGCGGCAGGTTGCTGTTCTGGATCACTCGCAGGACCTGGTTCAGCACCTGCTGCAAGCCGGTGCTTGTTCCAGTGAGCGTCACATTGGTTGGACCGTAGGCCAGGGTCAAGCCGTTCGGCAGGCTCACGGTGGTGAAAGTCCCGGTACGGCTGGTCGCGGCGACGACGGGGAAGGACTGTCCGGCCGGGGCGAAATTGTTGATCAGTGTCGCCGTCAGATTCCCCACCAACGAGGCCGTCCCTGACACCGACAGGGTGTCGAACTGGCCCGCTGCCGCGCCGCCGATCTCGACCCGAAGTGATCCCGTCGGCCCGAAGTTCAAATTCCCCAGCACCGTCAGGGTTCCCGTGGCGCCAGTGCCGGCCGGCGAGATGGTTCCGTCGTTGCGCAGCGGTCTGCCGCTCGCGCTCACGTCTATCGTGCCGCTGCCGCCTATCGTGCCACCCGCCGCGTTCGTGAGCGAGCCGCCGGAGGTGACGGTGAGTTGCGAGCTGCCGCCGACATCCAGCCGGCCCTGGTTGTCGACGATGGTGGCCCTGCTGGTGCCGCTGGCCACCGTGACCAAGCCACGGTTGGTGAGCGGCATCTGGACGGTGGCGTCCTGCAGCGCCAGCGTGCTGCCGGCGGTGTTCTCCAGGCTGCCTGTGCCGCTGCGCCCGTCCAGGGTCACGCTGTTCAGCTCCAGCCGCGAGCGGCCCGCCGCATCCGTCCCATTGACCCAGGTGCCGCCGAGATACAGACCGCTCACGGCGAGCCGCGGCTCGGCCGCCGCGCCGGTGGCGGAGACGACTTCGTAGCGCCCGTTGTTCAGCGCGCCGCCGAAGGTCGCGTCGAACACGTTGTAGGAGAAATCGGTGAGCTGCAGCGCACCTTCGACCACGCGCAGCGTGCCGGCGTTGCCGAAACTGGCCACGCTCACCGTGCTGGTGCCGATGCCGCGCCGCTCCAGCGTCGCCCCGGAGGCGATGATCAGCCGACCGCCGCTCACGTTGCCGAACAGGTTGTGGGTGCCGCCGGTCAAGCCCAGGGTGCTGCCGCCACTCAGGCCGAGGGTGCCGGCGAGCGTGCCGCCGCCACTGGCGCGCAGCGTCGTGTTGCTCAGGGTGCTCGCGCCGCCGAAGATGGTGACCCCGCTCACGTCCAGCGTGGAGGTCGAACCGGCCGTCGTGGTGCCCACGCTGCCCGCGGTCACCGCCAGCGCGCTGGCCTGGGGCGCGGCGAGATTGCGCACCGTGCCGCCCACGGTCTCGCTGCGCAGCGGCTCCAGCGTGGCGTTGGTGACCGACACTTGGCCCAGCTCCGCCGCGCTGCCCTGCGGCACCGCCACCGTCAGGCGCCCGCCGGTGACCTCGATGCGCGGCGCCGGACCCGAGGCCGGCACCGGGCTGCTGATGGCCCCGGCGAGGCGGCTGTTGCCGCTGGCCACCGTGACCAAGCCACGGTTGGTGAGCGGCATCTGGACGGTGGCGTCCTGCAGCGCCAGCGTGCTGCCGGCGGTGTTCTCCAGGCTGCCTGTGCCGCTGCGCCCGTCCAGGGTCAC
>DASTHR010000477.1:0-4741 GCA_035718105.1 Burkholderiales bacterium | reverse complement strand
TGGGCAGATTGCCGGGGAACAGCACCTGGAGGCGGGGGTCGAGCTGGAACAGGCGCTGATAAAACCGCGTACCCAGTTCGGCCGACTGGGGCGAGAGCTTGTTGAAAGTCGTCTTGACCAGCCGAAGCTGGGCGGGGTTCATCCTGTATTCCATGGGGACGGCGCGCAGACTGCAATTACGGAGAGAGGGTATACGGCGGCCTTCCGGACCGCAAGGCCGGGCTGATCAGCATCCCGCCCCCTCGCAGGGCAGCCTGTAATAGGCTCCGTTCAGGTAGGCCGTGACGTCGTCGACGTCCCGGGGCTCCCAGTTCAGCCCGGTGTTTTCCTGCCAGCGCGCCACCTGGCGGCGCAGTTCGGCGTAGCTGCGCGCGACCCGGTTCCCGCGCTTGGCGACACTGTCACCGTGGCAGCCCAGGCAGAAGGTTCCATGCAGCAGCCTTCCCCGTTCCGGGTCCGCGGCGACGGAGGGCCCCGCGAGCAGCGGGGCAAGCAATGCCGCGAGCGCAAGCGAGCGCAAGAATCCCATGTCCCCTCACCTCAGGTTGACGAGATTGAGTTGCAGCATTTCGAACTCGGCCACCAGGCGCTGTGATCCCTGCAGGGGACGGATGATCTCCACGCAGGCGCCAAGTATGGCCTCCAGTTCGTCCTTGTCCTTGCCGTCCACGTCCTCCAGAAGCCCGCTCACCTCGCGCAGGCCCCGGCTGCCGGCCTGGAATCTCAGGTCCCGCAGCTTGGCCTCGATCGCCTGGCGATCGAGGTTGGTGAATATCTTGAGCGTGTCGTCTTCGGTCATTGCGTAGCCAGGGGAATGGGTTGTGCGTCAGAAACTCGCAAGCCCGCTGGCCCGCAGGCCGGTGAGCAGGCGGTCATTGGCCTTTTCCATGGACCTGATCGCCGCCGGATAATCGCCTGCCTTTGCGAGCTGCTCGGCCTGGGACTTCAGCGCCGTGCTTTCGTCGACGAAGCGGTCCAGCATCCTGCGCCGGCCCTCGTCCACCTTGCCGTCCCGCACCAGGACCTCCACCAGCATCAGGTTGCTTTCGTGACGCTTCTGCTCGTAGGCGTACTCGTCCGCCGGAGTGTCGAACTTCAGGGAAAGCACGACGGTCTGCCCGGCCCGCAGCGCCGACACCGTGGTGAGGGACAGGTCGAGCGCCTCCCTGATGAGCCGGCCCGCGTCCGCGTGCCGGCCGGCCGCGGTCAGCCGGGCGGCGTCGGCCACCAGCTTGTCGATGCGCTGCACCGTCGCCGTGCCCTCGGCGCTGCCCTTCTCCAGCACCGCCTGGGTGAGGGAGGCGGAGTAGGAGTTCAGCTCCTCCAGCATCTGCTGATTGCGGGCCCGCTGGGCATCGTCCTGTCCTACCCGGGCGGCCCGGGAAGACGCGGTGGAGGTCGCCTTGATGGAGAGGTCGAGCAGGGTGCTCGCCCTGGCGAGGTCTCCGGCCGCCATTGCGTCCCGGGCCTCCTGGTAGCCCTTGCGGGCCTGGGTCACCAGGGCGGCCGCTTCCGCGTCCCCGCTGGAGGCGATCTGGGCGGTCTTCGGGGCGTTGAGGATGCTCTCCAGCATCTTGACCTTCTGTTCCACCACGGCCCGGCTTGGCGCCGCGTCGGCGGCCTGGGCCATGGCCGCAACGGGCGCGAGTACCGCCAGCGCCGTGCCCGCCACCAGCGCCGCTGCCCATGCCCTTGCCAACAGCGAGCTTCCCCCGTTGCGCATTCGATCCCCGGTCGAAAGTCTTGTTAAATGTTGCGCTTATCCTAGCGTTACCGTGTTCCCTGAACAAGGATGGCGGCGCGCGTCCGCGCCGATTCGAGGGGGATTTTGCTATATTGGCGGCAATTGCGATTCCCGGGAGGGGCCGTGGGTTCGGAAGAAATCGAGGCGATCAAGGCAAGGATCCGGGAACTCCAGGTGGAGCACCGGGATCTCGACGCGGTCATTGCCCGCCTCGCCGACACCTCCTATCCCGACCAGCTTCAGCTGCGGCGCCTGAAGAAGCGCAAATTGCTCCTCAAGGACATGATCACCAAGCTGGAGATGTCCCTCGTCCCGGACATCCCGGCCTGAAAACCGCCCCGGGGCAAGCCGGCGGGGTTGCGATCCCGCTCAAGGCGCCCCTTTAATCTGCCCGCGGGGTGCGGTGCAGGGGCCTCCTCGGCTCGGGGATGCGATCCCTCGCGAGGTTCTTCAACGATTGGTCGGATCCGCCTCGGTCCGCGCTTCAATCCTCCCGCCGCAGCTGCGGGAACAGGATCACGTCGCGGATGCTGGGGCTGTCGGTGAGCAGCATCACCAGCCGGTCTATGCCGATGCCTTCGCCGGCGGTGGGCGGCAGTCCGTGCTCCAGGGCCCGGATGTAGTCGGCGTCGTAGAACATCGCTTCCTGGTCTCCCGCCTCCTTGGCCCTTGCCTGGGCCTGGAAGCGCTCGGCCTGGTCCTCCGGGTCGTTCAGCTCGGAAAACCCGTTTGCGATCTCGCGCCCGGCGATGTAGAGCTCGAAGCGCTCGGTGATCTCCGGATTGCGGTCGCTGCGCCGGGCCAGGGGGGAGACTTCCGCCGGGTAGTCCACGATGAAGGCCGGCTCGAACAGCTTGTCCTCCACGGTCTCCTCGAACAGGGTGAGCTGAAGACCGCCGATGCCGTCCTGGTCCCGCCAGGACACGCCGAGGCGCTTGAACTCGGAGATCAGGAACTCGCGGTCGCCGAGTTTCTCCGCAGTGTATTGGGGGTGGAATTTCAGCAGCGCTTCCACCACCGTGAGCCGGGCGAAGGGCTGCGCCAGGTCCATCTCCCGGCCCTGGTAGGTCAGACGGGTGGTGCCCAGCACCTTGAGGGCGGCCTCTCGCAGCAGCGCCTCCGTGAGGTGCATCAGGTAACGGTAGTCCTGGTGCGCCTCGTAGAACTCCAGCATGGTGAACTCGGGGTTGTGGCGGGTGGAGATCCCCTCGTTGCGGAAATTTCGGTTGATCTCGAAAACCTTCTCCAGCCCCCCCACCACCAGGCGCTTCAGGTAGAGTTCCGGCGCAATGCGCAGGTAGAGCTCCATGTCCAGGGCGTTGTGGTGGGTGATGAAAGGCCGGGCCGAAGCGCCCCCGGGGATGGGGTGCATCATGGGCGTCTCCACCTCCAGGTAGCCGCGGGCGACGAAGAATTCGCGGATCGCCTGGATGATGCGCGAGCGGGTTACGAAGGTCCGGCGCGCATCCTCGTTGGTGACCAGGTCCAGGTAGCGTGCCCGGTATTTCTGCTCCTGGTCGGCGAGGCCATGGAACTTCTCCGGCAGCGGGCGCAGGGACTTGGCCAGCAGCCGCAGTTCCTCCACCTTGATCGACAGCTCGCCGGTCTTGGTCTTGAACAAGGTGCCCCGCGCGCCCAGGATGTCCCCCAGGTCGTGGTGCTTGAAGGCCTCGTAGGCCGCCTCGCCGATGGCGTCCCGCGTGACGTAGACCTGGATTCGCCCGCTCATGTCCTGCAACGTGGCAAAGCTCGCCTTGCCCATGACGCGCTTCAACATCATGCGCCCGGCCACCGTCACCCGCACCGGGTCCCCATCGAAGGCCTCGCCGGGCTTCGCGCCATGGGCGGCGTGAACATCCGCCGCCAGGCTGTCGCGGCGGAAGTCGTTGGGGAAGGCGGGCCCCTGAGCCCGCAGCGCGCGCAGCTTGGCGCGGCGCTCCTCGATTATCTGGTTGGTGTCCTGCTGCGGTTCCGGCTTCTGCTCGCTCATATCTCAGACTTTCAGGAATCAAACGCCGGGCCGCGGAGGCGCGGGGGAATCGCGGAGGTTGTCCCCGACCCCTGCAGGGTGTCCCTCACGAACTGCTCTCCTGCGCGCCTTCGCGCCCTGGCGGTGGGTGTTAAACCCCCTGTTTCAGGGAGGCGGTGATGAAGTCTTCCAGGTCGCCGTCCAGCACCGCCTGGGTGTTGCCGATCTCCACGCCGGTGCGCAGGTCCTTGATGCGGGACTGGTCGAGCACATAGGAGCGGATCTGGTGGCCCCAGCCGATGTCGGTCTTGGCGTCCTCCTGCTTCTGCTTCTCCGCCAGCTGTTTCCGCAGCTCGAACTCGTAGAGCTTGGCCTTGAGCATGGTCATGGCTTCGGCGCGGTTGCGGTGCTGGGAGCGGTCGTTCTGGCACTTGACCACGATCCCGGTGGGCACGTGGGTGATGCGCACCGCGGACTCGGTCTTGTTCACGTGCTGGCCGCCGGCGCCGCCCGAGCGCATGGTCTCGATGTTGAGGTCGACGGGATTGATCTCGATCTCGATGCTGTCGTCTACCTCGGGGTAGACGAACACGCTGGCAAAGGAGGTGTGGCGCCGGGCGTTGGAATCGAAAGGCGACTTTCGCACCAGGCGGTGCACCCCGGTTTCGGTGCGCAGGGTGCCGTAGGCGTATTCGCCGCTAACCTTGATGGTGGCGCTCTTGATGCCCGCGACTTCTCCCGCCGACTCCTCCAGCAGTTCCGCCTGGAAGCCCTTCTTTTCGCAGTACTTGAGGTACATGCGCTCCAGCATCGAGGCCCAATCCTGGGCCTCGGTGCCGCCGCTGCCGGCCTGGATATCGAGGAAGCAGCTGTTGGGGTCCATGGGGTTGGAGAACATGCGGCGGAACTCCAGGCCCTCCACGGTCTCCCGCAGCCTTGCCACGTCCGACTCGATTCCCTCCAGCGTGGCGTCGTCGTTGTCGGCGCGGGCCATGCCGAACAGCTCCAGGCTGTCGCGCAGCCCCTGG
>DASTHR010000476.1:0-2049 GCA_035718105.1 Burkholderiales bacterium | reverse complement strand
GGCAGGTACGAGGACATCGCCGGCAGCATGGCGGAGCTGATCGAGGCCGCCATGCAGGACGAATGGTCCCGCTACCACGCCGAGTCGCTCCCCGAACAGGGGCGGGAGGACCGGCTGATCATGTTCAAGGCCGTGGCCCGCGGCGTTCTGGGCTACCTGCAGGCCCACCAGGGCGACATCCTGACCACCGACGTCAGCAGCGGCAGCGGTAACCACCACCACGCCCTCAAGTTCACGGTGAGCGACACATGAGCGGACGCCACCTGGCCTTCCCCTTCCGCATCGGCCCCGACGGGCGCACCGCCGCCCCCGCGTCCCTGGACGAGCACGTGAAGGGCGAGATCATCCAGCTCCTGCTCACCTCCCCGGGAGAGCGGCCGTTCCTGCCGGGCTTCGGCGGCGGGCTGAAGCGCCTCACCTTCGAGCGCAATGACGACGTCACCGCCGGACTGGCCAAGGCCCGCATCAGCCATTCCCTCAGCCGTTACCTGGGTCATCGCGTGCAGGTGGAGGCGCTGGAGGTGACGGCGCGGGACTCCACCCTCGCCGTGGACCTGCGCTACCGCGTCATCGCCACCGGGGATACCCGGCAGCTGCGCTTCGAGCGCCCGGGAGGCGCGTGAGATGGCGCTGATCCTCGACCCGGAAGCCCTGGCCCAGCGGGCGGAGAACCTGGGGAGCCTGAACGGCTTCCGGCTCGCGTTCGTCACCCTGGAACCGATGGCCAACCCCACCCATGCCTGGCTGGACGTGGAGTTCCACAACGCCAACGGCCTCGCCCCGCTGCCGGCGGCGGGCGGCTTCCGGGTGAGCGGCGGCAGCCGCATCCGCGGCGGCCCGAATCCGGGCCAGGTGCGCGTCACCCAGGTGCTGGCGGGGCCGGGCCCCAACACGCTGCGGCTGCGGGTGGAGCCGGTGGGCGACTACTCCACCTACACCCTTCATGCACCGGTGGCGGGTTTTGATCCACTGCTCGCCGCGCTGCCGTTCAGGTTCCGCCCCGGCTGTTTCAACCTGAACTGCGCCCCGGATTTCGCCCCCGGTTCGGCCCGCCCCGCGGAGCCCGTCATCGACTACCTGGCCAGGGATTACGAGTCCTTCAAGCATGTGCTGATCACTGCCATGGCGGAGCGGGTGCCGGGCTGGCAGCCCACCAGCGAAGCAGACCTGGACCAGGTGCTGATCGACCTCCTTGCCGCCGACGCCGACGAGCTGGCGGACTACCAGGACCGGGTCGGCAACGAGGCCTTTCTCGCCACCGCCCGCAAGCGGCTGTCCCTGGCGCGCCACGCCCGGCTCATGGACTACCACATCCACCAGGGCAACCAGGCCGCCACCTGGCTTGCGCTGCAGGTGACCCTGAAGGCCGACCTGCCCGCCGCGCCGGCGGATGAGTTCGCCGTGTGGACCGGAGAGAAGTGGACCGACCCGCGGGCGGTGATCTTTGCCCTTCCCCGGGGCGGACCGCGCTGGCGCAGGCGCTGCTTCCCCCTGCTCAACGACCTGCGACTCTACACCTGGGGCGGCACGGTGACCGCCCTGGAGGCGGGTAGCACCGAGGCCGACCTGACCCTGCCCGCGCCCATGACGCTCACCCAGGCCCAGGGGCTGGCTCAACTCTTCCTCGGCACCCACCCGGACCAGTCCACCAGCGCGCCCACGGGCGATGCGGACGTGGACAGCGGCGTGGACCACCTGCTGCTCCAGCAGGAGCTCAATCCGGAAACCGGCACTATCAACGGCCGTGATCCCCATGCCCGCCAAGTGCTGCGGCTGCTGCCGAAGACTGCGCCGCAACCGCGGGCGGAGGTAGTGGAGGACCCGGTGGCCGGGCGCTTCCTGGTGCGGGTGCGATGGCTGCCCGAGGACCGCCTCGTGCGCCGCTACTGCTTCACCACCCGCTGTGACGGAACGCGGCTGGACGACCTGGCGAAATTCTGCGCCAACCTGTTGCGGGTGACCCACGGCCGGCCCTGGCGCACCGTGTTCCGCGCCCGCGGCTCGCCCTTGGCCGGCCTCAACGCGAGCGCACTGCGGGGAACCGACGAG
>DASTHR010000475.1:0-4360 GCA_035718105.1 Burkholderiales bacterium | reverse complement strand
AACATCCGTCCCTCCACCAGCCGCACCTGGGGCCGCAGGACGAGTCCCATGGGTCCCACGCCGCGCACCACCACGTTGGAAGGCGTATCGCTGCCGCGCCGGAGCAGGTTCACCAGCACCACCATCTCCTTGGAAACCAGGGGCGCGCCCCCCGGGCCCGCCGCGATCTCGGGCCGGGTCTCCACCGTGTTGGCCTGCTGCCGGTCCACGCCGCTCACCACTTCGCTCTCGGCGCCCTTGCGGGTCACCATCACGTTTTCGGGATCGCCGGTGGCCACCAGGGTCTTGCGCAGGCCCTCATCGAGCATCAGCACGCTGGTGTACACGAACACCACCAGCGCCATGCCGCCCGCGGTGAGGACCGTGGTCAGCCGGCGGGTCGCGAGATTGCGCACCGAGTAGGACAGGGGGATGCTCATCCAATCCTCCTCAGCCCCTCCACGATGTTCACGGAACCTGCGCGGAGGCTCGGAATCACCGCCGCCCCCAGTCCCACCGCCACCGCGCAGCCCAGTTGCCACGCATAGGTGTCGGAGGGCACCCGGATGATGGGGAAAACCCGCGACACCAGTTCCCCAAACCCCGCCACCGCCGGCCAGGTAAGCGCCATCCCGATGCCGCCCCCCAGCAGCGCGATGGCCAGGGACTCGCCGCAGATCAGAGCGGCGATGTACCCCGGGCCGAAGCCCAGGGCCTTGAGGGTCGCGTACTCCGAGAGCCGCTCCCGGGCGGACATGGCCATGGTGTTCGCCATCACCGCGAAGATGATCACGATCACCACGAAGGACACCACGCGGATCACCGCGATGATCTGCTCCGACATGGAAACGAAGCTCAACTGGAACGCCTTCTCGGTTTCCGTCAGGGTCTCGGCGAGCGAGTTGCGGAACTCCCGGTCGATGGCCGCCGCCACCGCGCCCACCAGTTCCGGACGCTCCACTTCGGAGATGAATACCCCCGCCAGGTCCGCGCGCCGGGGAACGGTCTTCTTCAGCACCTCGTTCAGGTAGTCCCAGTGGAAGTACATGTTGGAGAGATCGGCGCTGACGTTGGCGCCGCGATACTTGAAGATGCCCCGCACCACGAACTCCCAGGTGCCGGGGTAGATCGTTCCCTGGAGAGGGATCACGTCCCCCACCTTGAAGCCGTAGGTTTCCGCAAGCTTGGTGCCGATGATGGCGCCGCGGCGGTCCCGCAGGAATGCCGCCTTCTGTTCCTCCGGCAGCGAAAGCTCCGGGTACAGGGGCATGAAGCTCTTCACGTCCACCGCGAACTGGGGAAAGAAATTCTTTCGGTCCTGGTAGATGCCGCCGAACCAGTTGGACCAGGTCACCCCCTTCACCCCGTCGATGGCGCGAATCTTGTTGATGTAGGACACCGGGAGCTGGAAGGTGAGGGAGATGGCATGGCGCGTCACCAGCCGGCTGGAGGACGCGACGTCCGCGCCGGCGTACCAGGCATGAATCACGGTCTGCAGCAACCCGAAGGCCAGCGTCGCCACCACCAGCCCCGTGACCGTGAGCCCCGTCCGCAGCTTGTGCCGCAGGGCGTTGCGCAGGACCAGTTTGAGGAAGTGCATGAAAGGCAGGGATCAGGGGTCAGGGGTCAGGGGTCAGGGGTCAGGGATTGGACCTCATGCCTGAAACTTGTTGCCGGCAACTTGAACCTCAAAGCTGCAGCTCGCCTTTCTCCAGGTGCCGGATCACCCGGGCGCGCTCCGCCGAGTGGGGGTCGTGGGTAACCATGATGATGGTCTTCCCGAGCTCGCTGTTGAGCCGGCCCATGAGGGCCAGCACCTCGCCCGCGGAATGGCGGTCCAGGTCGCCGGTGGGCTCGTCCGCCACCAGAATGGTGGGGTCGGTGATGATGGCACGGGCGATGGCCACGCGCTGCTGCTGGCCGCCGGAGAGCTCCGAGGGATAGTGCTCCATGCGGTCAGCCAGCCCCACCAGGCCCAGGGTCATCTCCACCCGGTCCCGCCGCTCGCCGCGGCTGAGGGACGTCAGCAGCAGGGGCAGTTCCACGTTCTCGAAGGCCGTGAGCACCGGCATCAGGTTGTAGAACTGGAAAATGAAACCCACATGCGCCGCGCGCCAGTCCGCAAGTTCCGCCTCGGTGAGCGCCGTGATGTCCACGCCCCCCACTCGCAGGGCCCCGGTGTCGGGCTTGTCGATGCCGGCGATCAGGTTGAGCAGCGTGCTCTTGCCGGAACCCGAGGGTCCCATCAGGGCCACGAACTCCCCCTCGGGGATGTCGAAGTTGATGTCGGTGAGCACCGGCACCACCTGCTCGCCGCGGCGGTAGGACTTGGTGAGGTGGCGGATCTCGACGATGGCCGCGGAAGTCAAGGGCAAACCCCTTTACCACAGAGACACGGAGGCACAGAGAACCCCAAAGTCAAAGGCTCTCGGCGCAGAGGACGCTTAGGAAGGAAAAGCCATGTCAAATGCCTTCCTTGTCCGCGTCCTTTGCGTTGCATGAATGAATTTGCCTTTCTCCGTGTCTCTGTGCCTCTGCGGTGAACATCGCTACTTCTGCGCGGTCTTCACCCGCGCGCCGTCCCGCAGGTTTTCCCCCGGGTTCAGAACTACCTTCTGCCCCGGCACCAGCCCGTTGGCCACCCGCACCAGGTCGCCGAGGGTTCCGGCGGTCTGCACCGGCGTTTCCCTGGCCTGGCCGCTGGCCACCACGAAGGCCACCTTGCGTCCCTTGCGTTCGACGATGGCGGCGGGCTGCACCGCGGTCACCGGTTCCCGCTGGTCCTGGGGCACCTCCTTCTCCAGGAAGGCGACCTTGGCGGTCATGTCCGGAAGGATGCGGGGGTCCTTGTCCACGAACTGCACCTTCACCAGCACCGTGGCCTTGGAGCGGTCCACGGTCGGCACCATGCGCGAGACCGAGGCCCGGAAGCGCATCCCCGGCAGGGCGTCGAGCTGCACCTCGCAGGGCTGCCCCACCTTCACCTTGGCCAGGTTGGACTCCGACACGTCCGCCTCCACCTCCAGGGTGCTCATGTCCGCCATGGTCACCACCGCGCCCTTGGTGTCCAGCGCCGAGGAGAACGGCGTCACCACGTCCCCCACGTTGGCGCTCTTGGTGAGCACCACGCCGTCGAAGGGCGCGCGGATCACGGTCTGGTCCACCGCCACCTGGGCCACGCGCAGATTGGCCTTGGCCACGGCCACCGCCGCCTCGAAGCCCGCGACACCCGCTCTTGCCTTGTTGTAGCGGGCCGCGGCGGCATCCACGGACGCCTCGGAAATGAATGCCTTGCCGAGCAGGTCCTTGGCGCGCCGGTATGCGGACTCCGCATCCTGCAGTTCCGCCCGCCCCTGCAGCAGGTTGGCCTCCGCCACCTTCACGCCGGCCGCCGCCTGCTCCATGGACGCCGTCACGTCCCGGCTTTCCAGGCGGGCGATCACGTCACCCTCCTTCACCCGGCTGCCCTCCACAACCCCCAGCCATTCGACCCGGCCCGCGGCCTTGGAGGCCACCGCCGCCTTGCGCTGGGCCACCACGTAGCCGGTGGCGTTGAGGAGGCTGAAGGCCTGGGAGGGATAGGCGGTGGTGACGGTGGCGACCTCCGCTTCCTGCACCCGGTTGGAGAGGAAGAAGTAGCCGGCAACAGCCGATAGCGCCGCCACGACCACGGCCACTACAATGGTGCGCGTCGGCCGGCGCCGGGCCGGCTGGGCGCCGGCAGCGCCGCGATCGATCCTGAGCCTGGACAGGTCCTTTTCTTCGGTCATCGGCGAGAGGAATCAGGCGGGACTTGGGACAAGCGGGAACACTGCGTGGCGCATCTTAACATAGAGGATTTCCTGGTCCCGGTGGGGGGCACCCGCCTACTGGCCCGCTCCCTTTCCCTGACCGGCGACGCCGCGAAACGTTCACCGACCCTGGTGTTCCTGCACGAGGGCCTGGGCAGTACCGGCCAGTGGCGCGACTTCCCCCGGGCCCTGGCGGAGCGCACCGGCCTTCCGGCCCTTCTTTACGACCGGCAGGGTTACGGCGGCTCCGACCCCCTGTATTCTCCGCGCAGCGCGCGCTACCTCCACCGCGAGGCCCTGGAGGTGCTCCCCGAGGTGCTGGAGCGCTGCGGCGTGGACGACGTGATCCTGGTGGGCCACAGCGACGGCGGCTCCATCGCCCTGCTCTATGCCGCTGCCCACCCACAACGCGTGCGCGGTGCAGTCACCGAGGCCGCCCACGTATTCGTCGAGGAGGAAACCCTGGCTGGCATCCGCGCCGCGGGCGACGCCTGGCGCAACACCCAGCTCAAGGAAAAGCTGGCGCGCTACCACGGCAGCAAGACCCACGCCCTGTTCCACGCCTGGCACGACACCTGGCTCGCGCCGGA
>DASTHR010000474.1:0-2122 GCA_035718105.1 Burkholderiales bacterium | reverse complement strand
CGCACGTCCTTCGCGATCGCGGTGACCTGGTGAGCCTTCATGGCCAGGAGCACCACGTCGTGGGGTCCGGCTTCGTTGACCGCGGCCGCCTTGGCGTTGCTGGCCACCACCTCCTTGCCGTCTTCCTCGATCAGCTTGAAGCCGTTGCTGCGGATCGCCTCCAGGTTGGCGCCGCGGGCGATGAAGGTGACGTCCTCGCCCGCCAGCGCCAGCCGAGCGCCCAGCAGACCGCCGATGGAGCCGGCGCCGAAAACCGCGAATTTCATGAGTTCCCGCTCCTTGGGTTAACAAAAAACTTCTTCACCACCAAGGCACCAAGACGCAAAGATGGATGTGCAAATCCTGCATGCCCGCCAAGTGGTCGTAAGCCTAGAACCGGGCCGTTCTTGGTGTCTTTGTGTCTTGGTGGTTCAATTTCCTATCTGTATTCGTTGCGCAGCACGCCGATGCCCTCGATGGCCACTTCCACGGTGGTGCCGGGCTTGAGGGGCAGCACGCCGAGGGAAGTGCCGCAGGCGATCACGTCGCCGGGTTCCAGGGTCATGTCCCGGGAGATCCGCGATACCAGCTCCGCCGGCGGGAAGATCATGTCGGAAACGGGGTAGTTCTGGCGCTCGCGCCCGTTAACCAGGGTGCGCACCGTGAGCCCCATGGGATCGAGATCGGTGGCGATCATCGGCCCGAACACCCCGAAGGTGTCGAAGCTCTTGGCCCGGGACCACTGGGCGAAGCTCGCATCGCGGCCGATGATCTCGAAGGGGGTGACGTCGTTGACGCAGGTGTAGCCGAAGATGCAGGCCGCCGCCTCCTCGACGCTCACCGCCTTGCAGCGGCGGCCGATCACCACCCCCAGCTCCCCCTCGTAGAATACCCGCCCATCGTAGGAAGCGGGCGCCTGCACGGTCTGCAGGTGCGCGCAATAGGAGTTGGCGCCCTTGATGAAGTACAGCGGCTCGGGGGGAAGGGCCCAGGCGTTCTTCTCCGCGGCGGCGCGGAAGTTGTTCCACAGCCCGATGAGCTTGGAGGGCTGGCAGGGCGTGAGCCACTCGGCTTCCGCCAGAGGGATCGTCTCGCCGGTGGGACTGGCGCCCGCAAACGGGTCGCCGGCGTGGACCCGGAAACTCTCGCCCTCCACCGCGCCGCCCAGCGTCCGGCCGCCGTGCCTGATCCTTGCCCAGAGCATCATTTTCCCTTCAAAAAGGTAAGGATTGTACCAGCCTTGCCGGCGCGCTGAAGCACCCTGCGGCGCCCGCGGATGACCGGTGCCGGGGGGTTGGTTACAATGCCGCACGCTTTCCGGCATCCCTTCCCCGCGAGGAACCCGACTTGCGATTTCCCGCCTTCGACACGCCCCGCCAGTGGTGGATCTTCTATGCGCTCTGCGCCCTGAGCTTCCTGCCGGCGCTCGGCCTGTACTACGTGGGGGAGGAGGCCATCGCCTTCATCACCTCCTTCGAGATGTGGCACAAGGACGAGTGGTTCGACCACACCATCTACGGCAACAACGCCAAGCACAACCCGCTGTTCAACTGGCTGCACATTCCGCTGAGCTCCGCGGTCGGCTGGGAGAGTTCCCTGGCGGCGGCGCGGGCGCTGATGGCGGGCTCCACCGTCCTCACCGGCCTGGTGGTGGCGTGGCTGGCGCGGGAACTGTTCGGCGACCGCCTGTTCGCGGTGTTCAGCGGCGCGGTGTTCCTCACCCTGGGCGACCTGTTCGTCTACCGCGGCTGGCTGGCCTATGCCGACCCCATGTTCATGTTCTACGTGTTCAGCGGCATCGCTGCGCTGTGGGTCGCCTGCGAGCGCCGCAGCCCGGCGCTGCTCGTGGTCGCGGCGCTGGCCATCACCGCCGGCTTCATGCTCAAGGCCCTCACCGCCTACACGTTCTACGGCGGCGCCGGCTTCATCCTGCTGTTCCGCAGGGAGTACCGCAGCTTCCTGCTGAGCCCCGCCTCCTGGGCGATCCACCTGCTGATGTTCGGCTGGCCGGTGTACTGGTTCCTGCACGTGCTGGGCGGGGAGGGGCAAGGCCTGCGCATGATGGGGGAACTGCTGGACAAGTGGTCGGCGGCGAGCTTCGCCGCCTACGGGCTCAAGCTGGTGGTCTATGTCCTCGACACCC
>DASTHR010000473.1:0-2019 GCA_035718105.1 Burkholderiales bacterium | reverse complement strand
GGTCCAGTACTCCGAGCCATAGAGGTTGCCCATGCCCTTGTAATGGGGGTTGAGGATCACCCCTTCACGGGCCAGCACCCGGTCCGCCGCCAGGGCGAGAAACACGCCTCCGGCGCCGGCGTTGCCCTGCATCGCCGCGAGGGTGAGCTGGCGGGTGTTCTCCAGCAGGGCCAGGCACAGGTCGTCCATGGCGTTGATGTTGGCCCAGGACTCGTCGGCGGGGCTCTCCGCCGCCTCGATCAGGTTGAGGTGGATGCCGTTGCACCAGAAGTCCGCGCCGCCCATGAGGACGATGACTTTCACCGGGCGGCGCGTCGCCTCCAGGTAGGCGTCCCGCAGGCGCAGGCACTGCGAGGTGGACATGGCGCCGTTGTGGAACTCGAAATGCAGGTAGCCGACGCTGCCTTCCTCCTCGTACCAGATCTCCCGCCAGGTGTCGCCCGCGGCGGGCTGGGACGGTGCCAGGCGCATTTCCGGCACGTCGCTCACGCGCTCCCCCAGCACCATGCAGGCCGGCAGCTTGAAGGCCGGGGCATCACCGGCCGGCTTGAGGTGGGTGATCCACACCGCGCCGTCCACCGTGGCGCGGAGAATCGCCCCGTCGCGGCGACCGATGACTTCGCCCGGCGGGCCACGGTGTTCGCTTTCCGGCCAGGCATTGTAGAGATGGCAGGCGCAGCCGCGGACTTCATCGAGCACGCCGGGGAAGGAGTCGGCGGCGCGGATTTTCCGCAGCACCGTGGCGGTGTCGTCGCGATTCCAGTCGATGCGCCGCTGCTCCTGGCGCATCAGGGGGCGCGCCTGTCCGCGCACGCCGGGCTTGCAGCAGTTCAGCGGCTCCGGCCTGTAGCCGCCGCGCTCGAAACGATTCACGGCGGTCAGCACGCAGCGCGTCGCGGCCTCGGTGACCTCGTTGCGGTAGAGGCTGCTCTTGCGGGCCTCCCGCATGGGGAAGGTTTCGGAAGCCCAGATGTCGCCGCCGTCCATTTCCGCGTTCGCCTGCAGCACGGTGACGCCCCATTCGGTCTCGCCGTTGAGGATGGCCCAGTCCAGCGCAGAGGGCCCGCGGTCGCCGACGATGCCCGGATGCACCACCAGGCAGACATGGCTGCGCCAGACGGAGCCGGGGATCGCGCGCTTCATGAACGGCGCGATCACCAGGTCGGGGCGGAACAGGGCGCAGGCCTCCTCGGTTACGCTGTCGGCGATGTCGAACTCGACGGACACCTCGTGACCGCGCTCCGTCAGCTCGACGTGGAGCCGCTGCGCGAGGCTGTTGAAGCTGTGTGTCAGAAGCAATATGCGCATGTGAAAGAAGCTCTCAACGCAGAGGACGTAAAGGACGCGGAGTAAAATTCAGATCTTTCATTTGTCTTCCTCTGCGACCTCAGCGTCCTCCGCGGCAAGCGCTTTCAGCAAATCCGGGGAAGCTGCTCGCCGGTCAGCCAGTCCACCACCCGGCTGCCGCCGAAGGCGGTTTCCATCTGCACGAAATGCTGCGGGTCCTCGGTCACTTCGCCGATGACCGCCGCCTTCTGCCCCAGCGGATGGGCGCGCATGACTGCGAGCAGCCGCTCGGCGTCCTGCGGGGGGCAGATGGCCACCAGCTTGCCCTCGTTGGCGACGTAGAGCGGATCGAGCCCCAGGAACTCGCAGGCGGCATTGACCTCGGGGTTCACCGGCAGCGCCGATTCCAGGATGCGCATGCCCACCCCGGACTGGCGCGCCATCTCGTTGAGCGTGGTGGCCAGCCCGCCGCGGGTCGGGTCCCGCAGGCAGCGGATGCCGGGCACGGCGTCCACCATGGCCGCCACCAGCCCGTGCAGCGCCGCGGTGTCGGACTGGATCGCGGTTTCGAAGGTAAGGTTCTCCCGCAGCGACATGATGGCCACCCCGTGGTCCCCCAGGGTGCCGGAGACGATGATGCGGTCGCCGGGCCGGGCGCGGTCGCCGGAGACGTCGATGCCGTCGGGCACCACCCCGATCCCGGTGGTGGTGATGAAAACGCCGTCGCCCTTG
>DASTHR010000472.1:0-4477 GCA_035718105.1 Burkholderiales bacterium | reverse complement strand
ACTCGATTCGCAGCGGGGTCCCCTGCAGCCCGAAAGCCTCCCGGAAGCGTCCCTCGAGGTAGCGGCGGTAGCTGTCCGGGACATTCTCCAGGGCGTTGCCGTGGATCACGATCACGGGCGGGTTCATGCCCCCCTGGTGGGCATAGCGCAGCTTGGGGCGGCTGAATCCCGCCCGGGGGGGCGCCTGACGGGCCACCGACTCCTGCAGCACGCGGCTCAGGCGCGGCGTCGGGAGCTTGGTCCGGGCTGCATCGTAGGCGGCCTGGGCCGAAGGCAGGAGATCCTTGAGCCCGAACCCGGTGAGCGCGGACACGAAATGCACCCGCGCGAAGCCGAGGAAACCGAGCTTGCGGGCGAGGTCACGCTTGGCCCGGTCCCGCTGCTCGGAATCCAGCCCGTCCCACTTGTTCACCGCCACCACCAGGGCGCGTCCGGCCTCGACGATGAAACCGGCGATATGGGCGTCCTGCTCCGAAATGTCCTGCCGCGCGTCCAGCACCAGCAGCACCACGTCGGCCTCCTCCACCGCCTGCAGCGTCTTCACCACCGAGAACTTCTCCACCGCCTCGAACACCTTGCCGCGCCGGCGCAGCCCGGCGGTGTCCACCAGGGTGTAGCGCCTGCCGCCGCGTTCGAACTCCACCTCGATGCTGTCGCGCGTGGTTCCGGGCTGGTCGAAAACGATCACCCGCTCCTCGCCAAGCAGGGCGTTCACCATGGTGGACTTGCCCACGTTCGGGCGCCCCGCGACGGCGATGCGCGGATGCCTGTCGCCGGCCGGTTCCGGATCGGGAACGGAAAACGGCTCGAGGGCATGCTCCAGCAGCGCCCCGACCCGGTCGCCATGGGCCGCCGAGATCACGACGGGCTCACCCAGCGCCAGTTCATGGAACTCCGCGGCGACATGCTCGGGGGCGAGACCCTCGGCCTTGTTTACGGCCAGCACCGTGCGCCGCCCGCTGCGGCGAAGCTCCTCGGCAATGGTGCGGTCCCGGGGATGCAGGCCCTCGCGCCCGTCCACCAGGAATATCACCACGTCGGCCTCATCCACCGCCTGGCGGGTCTGCTTCGCCATTTCCGCCAGGATGCCCTCCCGCGCCACGGGCTCGAAGCCGCCGGTGTCCACCACCAGATAGGCCTTGTCGCCCATCCGGCCGTGGCCATAGTGGCGGTCCCGGGTGAGACCGGGATAGTCCGCCACCAGCGCCGCCCGGCTCTTGGTCAGGCGGTTGAACAGCGTGGACTTGCCGACGTTGGGGCGGCCGACAATGACTACGGTGGGCTTCATCCGGATGGGCGTGGGCGGTTAACGAGCGACGGGGCGACGCGGTAAATGGGTGGAAGGGACCCGGAAGGCAACGCTTCCGGTGCTACGCGCCACCCGTCACTTCACGCTGATGGCAAACAGGCCGCCGCTGCGGGTCTGCACCAGGATGTTGCCGCCAAGGACCGCGGGCTGCGCGCCGATGGCGCTGCCGTCGGTGGCCACGCGGGCGGCGAACGAGCCATCCTCGGCATTGAGGAAGTGGACGTAACCCTCGAGGTCTCCCACCGCCAGGTACGGCCCCACCAGCTGCGGCGCGCTCACCCGCCGGGCGGCGAGCTTGTCCTGTTTCCAGAGGCTGGCGCCGCGCTCCTTGTCGAGGGCGTGCACCGCGCCGCGATCGTCGGTGACGAAGATGCGGCGCTTGTCCATGACCATCCCGGCGTGGCTCGACAGGTCACGGGCCCAGATCAGGCTGCCGCGCAGGATGTCGAAGCAGGAGAGCCGCCCCTGGTGCGCGACCGCGCACACCATGCGGTCGTCGAGGACCGGCTCGCTGGTGATGTCGGTGACACGCTCCAGCTCGGTGGTGCCCTTGGGCAGCGCCACCGCCGCCTCCCACCCGACCGCGCCGTTGGAGGCGTTCAGTGCCACGAGCTTGCCCCCGGCGAAACCGGCGAAAACCGCCGAGCGGTAGATCACGACCCCCGCGGCGCTGCGCACCGTGAGGGGCGGGTTCGCCCGCTGGTAATTCCACTTGCGCTTGCCGTCGGCCGGATCCAGGCCCACCAGCCGGGAATCCGCGGTGCGCACCACCACCACTCCGTCAGCCGCGTCGGGAGCGGCCAGCAATTCGCTCTTCACCGACACCCGCCACTTGAGCTGGCCCTCGGAATCGTAGGCGATAACGTCGCCCTTGGCCGTGCCGACCAGCACCAGGCCCTCGCCGACGCCCACCCCCGCGGACAGGGGCTGGCCGGTATCCATGCTCCAGCCCGCGGCGCCGCTCTCCGCGGAGAACCGGGCCAGCGCCCCCTTCTGGGACGCCGCGTACACCTGCGCGTCGCGGACGCCGGGGGAGAAAATCCGGTCTCCGGCGGCCCCGATGCTTGCCTTCCACACGACGCCGGCCGTCGCCGTCGGCGCAAAGTTGGGCAAGGGCGACGGTTTCTGCGCCGGATCCGCGGATTCCCAGAGGCCGAAACCGGTGGAAATCTGCTCCGGCAGCTCCTTCATCCAGGCACAGCCACCCAGCGCCAGGGCGCCCAGGGCGACGGCAAGCAGCCGCACGGCATACGCCCCGCGCCCCACGCCTTGCGCCTCCCGGTCAGCCGCCCAGCACATCCAGCTTGAGCTGGATGTAGCCGCGGTACTGGCTGCGCGCGTCGAGCTTTTCCAGCGCCGACTGGTAGGCGCTGCGGGCCTCGACCTTTTTGCCCTGCGCCGCCAGGACATCGCCCTTCATGTCGCTGAACAGCGGTCCATAGGCGGCGGAGCGGGCCGATTCCACCGCCTTCAGCGCCTCGTCGTACTTCTTCTCGTCCAGCAGGATGCCCGCAAGGCGCAGCCGCGCGAGGTCGCGCAGCTCGTCCTCCTTGGCGTTGTCCGCGGTCCAGGCGAGCTGGGTCTTGGCGGCGGCGACATCACCCGCCTCGTAGGCCGAACGCCCCGCCAGCAGCGCCGCGCGGGGCGCGTAGGCGGTGCGGCCGAATTTCTCCACCACCTGGGCCGCCGCGGCACGCACCTTTTTGTCGTCGCCGCCTGCCAGCGCGCGTTCCACTTCCATGTACAGGGCGGCGGCCTGCTCCGCCTGGCTGCGCTGGTACCAGCGCCAGCCCTGGGCCCCGGCCACCGTGGCAACGAACAGCGCCACCGCCAGAATGACGGTGTTTCCCCAATCGTTCCACCACGCCTTGATTGCCTCTACCTTTTCCTGTTCTTCCAGATCGTAGGCCATAGCCCTCACCGTTCCTTCATGGACTTAATCAGATCCACCGCTTCATCGAGCCCCGCCCGCCCCTGCTCCCCGAGGGATCGCAGGGGCTTGACGCTCACCTCACCCGCCCCGGCCTCGTCGTCGCCGATGATCACCGCCGCCAGCGCGCCGCTGGCGTCCGCCTTCTTCATCTGAGCCTTGAAGCCGCCGCCACCGCAGTGCAGGATCACACTGAGGCCCCGCTCGCGCATGTCCTCGCTGACCCGGGCCGCCCAGGCGCTCGCCTGCTCACCCTGGTGAACCAGATACGCGTCCGCCGCCAGCGACGGCACCGCGGCGCCCGATTCCTGCATCAGCGCCAGCAGGCGCTCGACCCCCATGGCGAAACCGCAGGCCGGCGCCGGCCTGCCGCCGAGTTGCTCCACCAGGGCGTCATACCGGCCGCCGGCGCACACCGTGCCCTGCGCCCCCAGCCGGGTGGTCACCCACTCGTACACCGTGCGGTTGTAGTAATCGAGGCCCCGCACCAGCCTTGGATTCACGCGAAACGCGATGTTATGTCGCCGCAGGAGGACCTGCAATTCCTCGAAATGCCTGAGGGAATCCTCGTCCAGGTCATCCAGCAGCCGCGGCGCCCCTTCCACCAGGGAATGCATCGCCGGGTTCTTGCTGTCCAGGATGCGCAGCGGGTTGGTGTGCAGGCGCCGCCGCGAATCCGCGTCCAGGTCGGTCTCGTGGCGCCGGAAGTACTCCACCAGGCGCGCGCGGTGCCGGGTCCGGGCCTCCGCGTCCCCCAGCGTTCCCAGCTCCAGCTCCACCGAATCCAGCCCCAGCAGGCGCCAAAGCCTCGCCCCCATCAGGATGTGCTCGGCATCGATATCGGGGCCGGCATAGCCCAGCGCCTCCACGCCCACCTGGTGGAACTGGCGGTAGCGGCCCTTCTGCGGGCGCTCGTGGCGGAACATCGGTCCCGCGTAATACAGCCGCTGCGGCCCGGCGTAGAGCAGGTTGTGCTCGAGCACGGCGCGCACGCAGGACGCGGTGCCCTCGGGGCGCAGCGTCAGGCTCTCGTCGTTCAACTGGTCGACGAAGGTGTACATCTCCTTCTCGACGATGTCGGTCACCTCGCCGATGGAGCGCACGAAGAGTTCCGTGCGCTCCAGGACGGGCATGCGGATCTGGCGGTAGCCGTAGGCCCGCAGCCAGTCCCGCACCGTGTCCTCGAAGAATTCCCAGCGGGGCGACTCCTCGGGGAGGATGTCGTTCATCCCCCGGAT